>NZ_NOLI01000002.1:0-121540 GCF_002245975.1 Nostoc sp. 'Peltigera membranacea cyanobiont' 213
CCCCAATCCCCAGCACCCTTACGCGAGGCGTTTAGCTTCTACAGTTTGAGGTAAATTTGCTGCGTCTGGCAAATCACGAAATTCTAATTCCCAACCATTTGCTAGGGTGAGAATCTTGCCATCATTTCCATCGGTTTGTTTGACGACTTCTTCTTCAAGGTCTTTTTTAGCAACGTAGACTACTAAAGTACCGGCATCATTCATGCGTAGCATTACTTTCATGAGATTCCTCAACAGATTCTAGTTCTTTTTTCATACAGCCGACGACGAATCCTGTTTCCAAGAAATGCACAGCATATATATAGGAAGTCTGCAAATATGTTCCTATACTGGCTATGTAGCCGATATCTCCTTTGTTCACTAAAACTTGCCCGACTTCTTTACCAGGGAAAGTACCATCGTTCTTGAGCAGTTTCCGAACTCTGACTTTTTCACCAATTTCAAAAGCAGGTGGCAAGTTTAGCTCTAATTCATCGCGTTGCATGAGAGTACCTCTGTTCTCTGACCAAATTCAACAATTCTTCTGTCGTCAGGCTGCGTTTTTTCTGTACCGATTGATGGCGCACTGCGTCTAAAACAGATTGGGTTTCTTGGGAGTTTAAGAAAATTCCATGCTGTTCTAGCAAGTTTGAAACCAAATGCCGTCCAGAATGTTTACCTAATACTAAACGCCGCTCCCAACCCACCTCTTCAGGTGCAAATGGTTCGTAGGTAATGGGATTTTGCAATACCCCGTGAGCATGGATGCCAGATTCGTGAGCAAAGGTATTTTCGCCAACGATCGCTTTCCAAGGTGGTACGCTAGCTCCTGATGCGGCTGCAACTAGTTGAGACAGTTCCAGCAAACCGGGTGTGTCGATGCCTAAATCAACGCCGTAGATGCGTTTAATCGCCATGACAACTTCTTCTAAAGCTGCATTTCCCGCTCTTTCACCTAATCCGTTGACTGTGGTATTCACTGATAAGGCTCCGGCTTTGATACCCGCAAGGGCGTTGGCTGTTGCCATCCCAAAATCATTGTGGGTGTGGATTTCTAGGGGAATCATCAAAGCTGAAACCAGCCGTTTAACCTTGGTGTAGGTGGTGAAAGGATCGAGAACTCCTACGGTGTCGCAGAAGCGGAACCGGGATGCACCCCATTCTTGGGCATAAAGCGCTACATCTAAAAGGAAGTTTTCATCAGCCCTGGAAGAATCTTCTCCGCCGACTGCTACCCAAAGACCTCGATCGACGGCGAAGCTGATACAGTCTTTGAGTTTTTGCAAACTGACTCGCCATTGACCGTGGAATTTAGCGGCGATTTGAATACCAGAGACGGGAATGGCAATATGCACCCGGTTCAGTCCGCAAGCAATAGAAGCCTTAATATCTGAGATGACGGCGCGGTTCCAGCCGAGGAGTTTTGCTTGTAAACCCAAGTCAGAAATTGCGGCGATCGCCCGTGTTTCTTCATTGCCCATTGCTGGTATACCGACTTCTAATTCGGGAATACCAATGGAATCAAGAAACTTAGCGATCGCAACCTTTTCTTCTAGGGTAAAAGCAACACCTGCTGCCTGTTCGCCATCACGTAGTGTAGTGTCATTAATTATGATTTGATTCATTGCAAATATCCCTCTCTTGGAAGTATTCTTAATATCCTTTCTCTCTACAATCCCCAGCGATGGCAAATGCTAAAAATATCACAATTCATAATGTAGGATACATGATCCTTAATTATTGACCTATTAGCAGCATCACATCTGTATGACAGGGAACTAAAACAATGTATAATTTACTAATCGTTTTTACCGATGTCAGTTGAATTGGGTTCGAGTAGCAATGAACTAATATAACTATTAGCAAATCCTGAACAAAGTAAAACACAGAAACCAGCAATTAAGGATGTAATCATCTTCGTAACCTCAGATTTTCTAGAGCATTGGTGTGTACTTTAGGCAGGTAATGGGACTCAGAAGTACAGGGGACAAATTCGTTAACTGTGTTCTGCTAGCCAATCAAAAATTTTTCCTAGCTGCTCCAAATCAACTAAACCATACTGCCAAAGGAGCATCGGTAGTGGCCCATTTTCTAATTCGCGGTGTCGCAGAGCTACAGCAATATCAGCATTTGAAAGTTCAAGTTCGTTTTGCAAAAAAGTGAGGAGTCTTATATCTCTATTCCGAGTCGCCATAAATGATTGAACTTTCAATTTCTAATTTGGGAAAATAATTAAAAATCATAATTTCCAATTTCTAGTTGGAGATTTTGCCTTTTTAATTGTTGCTATATGTCAGGGAAAGTTTAGATTTACTAGAATAAATAAAATCTAAATCCCATCTAATCCATCTCAGTCTGCAATAAATTCTGCAAGTATACAGTAGCTTCAAACTCTAAACCTATTTGAGCTTTGTGCATTCATGAACAAAAAGGATAAAGTGCAGTGATTTCGTCATGAATTCAAGATTAATAGACGCGATTAATCGCTGTAATGCCAGCAACGCTCTAGCCATTCTAATAATTCCTGACGAGAACCAAGAAGTTGCATAACTGTACTGCGAATTAGAATTGCTTCCACCAAATTGTTCACTTGCACTCGTAAAGAACCATCGGGGGGACAGCAGCTCTGAATTTTTAACTCTTGCAGTCGGTGATAGATTCGCCAGCGATCGCTCAAAGGTATCTGCAAAACTTGATCGCCTAAAGGATCGTTAGTCATTTGTCCTTTGTCCTTTGTCAGTTGTTCTACCCTGTGGGTTCGCCTTTGGCGTGTCTATGTCATTTGCTAATGACAAATGACCAATGACTAATGACTCTTGTCTTAAAGCTTGTAGTTGTTTTTCGAGTTCTTCAACGCGCGAGAGCAAAGAACGAATCACGGTTGCTTCCATATCGGGTAGCTTTCCATGTTCTAAAGGAGAAAGGCTGGCGTTTTCATTTCGGGAAATAATTCGACCGGGAACTCCTACAACTGTGCAATCGCTGGGGATATCCCGCAAGACAATGGAACCTGCGCCAATACGGACGCGATCGCCAATTTGCAGATTACCCAAAACTTTCGCACCCGCCCCAATCGCTGCATTTTTGCCCACTGTGGGATGACGCTTACCAGTTTCTTTACCAGTTCCGCCAAGGGTGACACCCTGGTAAATCAGTGTATAGTCGCCGACGATCGCAGTTTCGCCAATGACAACACCCATTCCGTGGTCGATAAACACGCCCTGGCCAATCTCTGCACCTGGGTGAATTTCAATTCCCGTCAAAAATCTTCCCAAATGGGAAATTAAACGGGGGATAAAACCGACTCCTCTACCATGTAACCAGTGAGCAAGACGATGCAAACAGAGTGCGTGCAATCCGGGGTAGCAAAACACCACCTCTAGCCAATTCCGGGCTGCGGGATCGCGCTCAAAAATAATGCGAAAATCACTCAATAATGGCTCAAAAAAAACGCCTGAGAGTAAATTTTTCAGCATGGATCTATGTGCAGAATCCTGCATTTTGGTACTGGGGGGATCGCTAATACTGTCTAAAGACTCTTGCATCGGTAATGTCTATCTGGTAGATGAGTCATCTGCTATTTTTATGCTTATATCAGGTGACTTATAACTCGATACCAAACCCAATGCTGATTGGATTTATTGGATTGATTAAAGTTGTACTCAAACGCCAAAACCCCGACTTAACATAAAGTTAAAATTTGTCTGGGGTTAGGGGCGCTAGTATTTAACGATAGGGGTACTAGTATTTTTAGGGCAGGGGTTAAGAATTTTTGTTCGCGCTACAAGAAACTTTACCCGTAAGTCTTTGCTAAGATTTCGTCAAGATATTTTGCAATATATTAAGCTGTACTCAGATGCACTCAAATATGATTTATATCGGGCTATAAATACATTTTTGTATATGCTACTACTATTAGTATCCTATTATTTGGTTGGGCGAAAGACGGGTTTCTTTATTTTCTTTTAGGATTTGCTGTCTGTATGCAGATATACGTTTCAAAATATAGTCATAGCTCGTAGTGAATATCTTATTATATAGATGTGTTGAAGGAAAGCATTTCATTTCAATGAGTGCAAATATAGGAATCATATTTGATTTCTGAAAAAATCTCAGTAGTCTTGTAGGGTGTGTTACGGCTTCCGTAACGCACCATGCGAAGGTTTTGGTGCGTTAGCCTACGGCATAACACACCCTACGTATATTTCAAAAATCAAATCGGAGTCCTATATTTTGACATGGCTGGAAACTAACTTTGAATACTTTCATTATTTTTTCAATTGTTCTAAATAAACAGCAACCTCTATCATAATGCTGTTACATATCTGTTAAGAATAGTTACAAATTCTTAACCCAAGGAAATATTTTTTATGGCAGTTTCACTTGAAAATAATGCACCCCATCAGGTTGTTATTGTTGGTGGTGGTTTTGGTGGACTGTATGCAGCAAAGGGTCTGAATGCAGCGAATCTAAATGTTACTCTCATTGATAAACGTAACTTTCACCTCTTTCAGCCGCTTTTATATCAAGTTGCCACAGGTACGCTATCACCTTCTGATATTTCCGCACCATTGCGATCTGTATTTAGCAAAAGTAAGAATACAAAAGTGTTGTTGGGAGAAGTAAATGAGATCGATCCAAAAGCGCAACAAGTTATTCTGGGCGATGAAATAGTACCTTATGATACATTAATTGTCGCCACAGGTGCTAACCATTCCTATTTTGGTAAAGATCACTGGGAAAAAGTTGCTCCTGGTTTGAAGACTGTCGAAGATGCGATAGAAATGCGTCGCCGGATATTTGGCGCATTTGAAGCAGCAGAAAAAGAAACCGATCCTGAAAAACGGCGTGCTTTCTTGAATTTCGTGATTGTGGGGGGTGGCCCGACTGGTGTAGAATTAGCAGGTGCGATCGCAGAATTGGCATACAAAACTCTCAAAGAAGATTTCCGCAGCATCGACACTTCAGAAACGAGAATTTTACTATTACAAGGGGGCCCTCGCATCCTCCCACACATGGCACCAGAGTTATCGGCATCAGCAGCAGTATCTTTGCAAAAGTTGGGTATAGAACTCCACACTCACACCAGAGTGACAAATATTGAAGGTGGTATCGTTACTTTCAAGCAAGGCAATGAATTTACAGAAATTGCCTCAGACACTATATTGTGGGCAGCAGGTGTTCAAGGTTCCCCAATGGGGAAAGTCTTAAAAGAAAGTACAGGTGTAGAGTGCGATTTCTCTGGGCGGGTGATTGTAGAACCTGACTTGTCTATCGAAGGTTATAACAACATTTTCGTAATTGGAGATTTAGCTAACTTCTCCCACCAAGATAGTAAAGTCTTACCTGGTGTTGCACCTGTAGCTAAACAACAAGGAGAGTATGTAGGTAAATTAATTCAACGACGGCTTCAAGGTAAGACTTTGCCACAATTTCGTTACAGCGATGTGGGTAGTTTGGCGATGATTGGGCAAAATTTAGCTGTTGTAGATTTAGGCTTAATGAAACTCACAGGTTTCATTGCTTGGGCATTTTGGCTATTAGTTCACATCTACTTCTTAATCGAGTTTGACACTAAATTACTAGTAGTATTTCAGTGGGCGTGGAATTATATCACTCGTAATCGTCGCTCTAGATTGATTACAGGTAGAGAAGCTTTTGTAGAACCAAAAACTGTTAAAGATAGGGTGCAAGAGCCTTCTGCGACACCTCTGTAATTTCAGGTATCACAGCATTAGTCAATGATGGTACAAGGTTATTGAAGTGATGAGTACCGCGTGGTGGGAAATCTTGGGCGAAGATTGCTGTTCCAAGAAAAGAATATGGGGATGAGATACCGCCCTAAGCAATTTTGGCAATTTGGCATTTCATAACTTCGAGCTACTGTTTCAATGGAGATATCAACACAACGGGACAGTGAAGAAGTTGTACGAGGGATAAGGTAAAACTTTCCGCTTCTGGTGTCCCAGCTATGCCAGTTGTCAAATGAGTGCTGTAGAAAAGCTCTACATAATTGATACAGCACTCAACAGGGTTCAGTTCCCGCTCTGCAACTGGCTAGAAATCAACAAAACCAAATATAGCGGTTCTCATTTTGATGCAATACACTTTGACCTCTCTCCAAACCTCTCTCCTAAAAGGAGAGAGGCTTTGAATTTTACTCCCCTTCCCTTGTAGGGAAGGGGCTGGGGGTAAAGTAGTGAGTGCTGCGATCGCTGTTTTGAATATTGAGCTAGACACAGAAAATAAGTAAAATTTACCAACAACGCAGCATGATTAATCCTGATTATTCTCTGTGTAGACTCTTTGAGCGATTGAGAAGTACTAGCAAGTGATTAATCAAGATTATCTCGATCTATGCCAAGCGATATCAAATGACAAGCCGCTATGCGTCTACGCAATTTTTCTGCATACCAATTCGTCATCGAGAAAAATTAACTTAAACTAAAATCAAGATGACTTGCTCTTAAATCTGGAAAAAACTATGGTTAATACTTATGACGACATTTTCAATACTGCATTGTCTTTACCTCCAAGGTTAAGAGCAATGCTAGCTGAACATTTATTTAAAAGTCTGGATGCTGAAAATCAAGCAGAAATAGATGCTATTTGGGCAGAAGAAGCAGAGAAAAGATTTCAAGCTGTTGAACAAGGCGAAGTTAATTTAATTCCTGGTGAACAAGTATTGCGAGAGCTACGTTCTAGGAGTAAGTAATGGCTTATAATTTTCATCCTGAGAGGTTGTTTGAAAAGTGGTTAGCTGTGATTTTCAGCACCTCTTGATCCCCCCTAGCCCCCCTTAAAAGGGGGGGGCCGGAGTCAAAGTCCCCCTTTTTAAGGGGGATTTAGGGGGATCTAAAACTTTTTGCTACCAACAACAGGACTTTTCAAACATCCTCTGATGCCAAATAGCAATTAGATGATGCTGTTGCTTACTATGACAATATCAGGCGCGACATGGGAGACGCATTTATTGCCGAAGTTGAACGCACTCTCAATCGTATTGAACAGTTCCCAGAAGCATGGACTCAATTATCAAAAAATACAAGACGCTGCCGCATAGCCAGTTTTCCCTATGGGATAATTTATGCCATCAAAGAGCAGCAAATTTTAATAGTTGCAGTCATGCACCTTCAGCGTCAGCCAAATTACTGGACTAATAGAATCTGAATAAGTAGCTTAATCAAGATTATCTGGGTTTATGCCAAGCGATGTCTAAAGTTACGTTAAGTTATAATCAGCAATCCAACATTTAAAACAAATGAACTGGAAACTTGACGAAGCACAACAAAAACTGCCAGAAGTGATTGATGCGATCGCATCAGAACCTCAATTAATCTTCAACCAGGACAAATTAGTTGCTGCGATCGTAGAACCTAAACTTTTTCAAGCCTTCCTTGCTTGGCATCAGCAACAAAAAGTCTCCTCCTTCGCAGACGCTTTTGCAGAATTACGTCAAATCTGTGCTGAAGAGAATTACATTTTAGAAACTCCTGCACGATATAGCGATCGCTATATCCCATTGTTTGGTAACTTAGTTTGGTAACTTACTGTCAGTTTCAGGCTGTTGAACAAGGCGAAGTTACTTAAATTCCTGGCGAACAAGTATTGCGAGAGCTACGTTCTAGGAGTAACTTGACCTACGCTAAAATTAAGACGGTTTAAGCAAGGTATGGGTAGGCAATTGAGCAATGGCAACAGAAACAATTACTCTGCAAATTCCAGAAATACTCTATCAGCGTTTAGTTAACACTGCCCACGCGCAACGTCGCCCCATTGAAGAGGTTATAGTTCATGCTTTGCAAGTAGGTAGTCCTCCAGAATGGGATGATGTACCAGAGGAATTCCAAGCTGACCTCGCGGCTTTAGATAAATTAGATGACAATAGTTTGTGGCAAATTGTCCGCAGTCGTAAAACAGCAGAGCAAATGGAGCGATACAACTTTCTGCTGGAATGTAACTCTAGTGGTAACATTACAGATGCAGAACAATTGGAACTCATAAAACTGCGTCACGAAGCAGATAGTTTTATGCTTTGTAAAGCCCAAGCTGCTGTGTTACTCCGTTGGCGAGGACATTATATGCCAACTGCTTAAACTATTGTGTCTAAATACATTCCTGAAAGCTTAAAAACTAAAATATCTGCTAGCGATAAAGGACGTTGCTGTTATTGCTTAACTACTGAAGCCAATAGCGGCATTCCTATGAGTTATGACCATATTCAACCCCGTTATAAAGGTGGGGAAACTACGTTTGACAATCTATGTTTAGCTTGTCGTTCTTGCAATGAATTTAAAGCTGATTCAACCGAAGCTATAGACCCTTTAACTGGGGAAATAACACCTCTATTTCATCCACGTACACAGAGATGGTCAGACCATTTTAATTGGAGTTCTGATGGAACAAGAGTTGAAGGTTTAACTACTATTGGCAGGGCTACAATTGTTTGCTTGCGAATGAATAATCCAGTTATAGTTGTTGCTCGACGACGTTGGACAATTAGTGGTTGGCATCCTCCTAATGATTGATTTCACAAGTTCTATGATAGAAAGAAGTCACTAGTTAGGTTTAATTTACAGTAGATTGCAAGTTGGTGAGGTACAGATAATCGTAGGGGCACAACATGTTGTGCCCCTACCCGTGTACTCCTGTCAATGGAGTTCAGAGGTGGATTCATCCAGTTCAAAGACTCGTTAACGGAGATAAAAGGTGGATTCATCCAGTTCAAAGACTCGTTAACGGAGATAAAAGGTGGATTCATCCAGTTCAAAGACTCGTTAACGGAGATAAAAGGTGGATTCATCCAGTTCAAAGACTCGTTAACGGAGATAAAAGGTGGATTCATCCAGTTCAAAGACTCGTTAACGGAGATAAAAGGTGGATTCATCCAGTTCAAAGACTCGTTAACGGAGATAAAAGGTGGATAAACAGAATAGGGGCGTACAAATGTACGCCCCTACAGTTTGTGAATGAGTATTAAATTATCAAGAGACGGGAGTTTTTGCAGATTTACCTTTACCAATAGCTTTAAAACGTTCGCCCAACTGTTCAGCGACGATTTTTAAGCCGGGAGTCTTTTTCGATGCAGTCTTCACGTAATCATAAACCGTCAAACTACTAGTCATGGCTTCACTACCGACAGCCATTAGGGTATCATCTACCTGTTCGGTGAGTTGCTGCATTGAGGTTAAAAGTTCGGTAAGCGCTGCGGCTAATTGATAATCTTGAACCAGTTCCTCAACGTCAAAAGTTGCTGGAAGAATTTCGCGGTTAGACTGAGCAGCAGTAATGCTATTGTTCACAAAGGCTAGGCTTTTATCGCCCATTTTTACTAACTTACGCCGTTCTTCAGTGCTGAGAGTAATCAGAAAGGGCATCTTTTTTTGGACTGTCTGTAACGCAGCTTTAATTTCTTGGATATCTTGTGGCGAAAGGGTGGCTGCAATATTTTGATAGGCCATTATATATTTACCTTGGGAGTTCTAATGGTGAAGTAGCAATAGTTGCTAAGTATAGAATTCCCATTGGTGGGTGCGATCGCACATTTTGTTATGATTCTTAGTTTAGTAGGGTGTGAAAGCGTTGCGTAACGCACACAATACAACTGGCTAATTGATTATCCCGAACAATTTCTTCAAGCGATGTCTACAACGGGCTTCTCTACGAGACGCTACGCGAACGTTTACGCACATCATAACTTATTTATTTATCTGTTTTAGTGCCGATGCTGAGGGATACTGACCAGATGCAATCAAAGCTTGTCGTTCTATAATGCGATCGCCACTGTTAAAATCTAGAATGCGTGCGGTGACTTCACCAATGTCTGTTTGATGCTGAATTACAGCCTCATCTAGCCGAAAATGCTCGCCCCAAAAGTCTCTGCGTGGGTTAAAAAAGCGCACAAGTTCGCCAGTTTGCCAATTAATTGACCCTAAATCCGTCCCTTTTTGCAGGTTACAGAAGATACAGGCATAGCAGAGATTATCTGCTGTTGTAGCGCCGCCGTGTTTGACACTGATTATATGGTCAACTTGACAACCCGACGATCTATCTACTTCAGAAACGAGACAATACTCGCAAATATGCTCGGCGCGAGATGCAACTAAACGCCGCAATTCTGCATTAATATATGGACGAGATATTTTAAACACTTACTCCGCGCTGATGTATTGACGAGCTTTTACTTTTGCTAGTAGCATAATATGCTCTAGCGTGAGGAAATGATCTAACTCTCGCTGGTCACTTCCAGTAAGACCTTCAGTTTTTGCGCGGTAAACGAGATCCTCTAAACGGTCTTTGGCTGCATCCGAGAGTTTGAAATCGATAACACTTTGGGGAGTGGTTCCAGCAGCAATAAACTCTATAATTTCGTCGTAGACTTTGGTAGTATTTACAGATGTAGTCATGAGATTACCTATTTTTATTTAATTTTACTAATTTACAACGCCACTTTTAATGACTTTCCTAATGTTTTTGGCTCTGGTAGAGGTTCACCGTCAGCCAAAGATGATTCAATCAGCATTTCTAAAACTTCTTGAGCATTTTTCAAAGCTTCATCGTAAGTCTCTCCGTGAGTGTGACAAAATTCTCCCCATTCAGGAAGACTGACAACAAAACACTCATCTTCATCAGACCACTGAATAATTATCGTGTAGTGAGAATTCATTCTTTTTCTTCGTCTTGAGTATTTTTAATTTCTTCTAACCTTTGAAGTGCATTATTAACGTCTTTCTCTTGGTAAGCTTTAGCATCATTTCCGTCTTTACCTGATATAGTAACTCTCCCAGGTAGGAGGGGATGATACCAATTAGTGTGGCTACCTTTCCCAGTACGGTAACTAAACCCTGCTTGCAGCAATAAGCTTTTGATTTCTCTGATTTTCTTGGGCATAGCCTCTGTTTACATTTTCACTCCCCTGATTTACCACTACTCTCTTTGCTTATCTATGCAACTTCCAAAGATTTTCCTAGCGTCTTAGGCTCTGGTAGAGTTTCACCGTCAGCCAAAGATGATTCAATCAGCATTTCTAAAACTTCCTGAGCATTTTTAAGAGCATCTTCATAAGTCTCTCCGTGAGTGCAAGGCTGCATTATATCCGTAAACTCAGGTAACAAAACCACATAACATTGATCTTCTTCTGACCATTGAATCACGATTGTATATTTCATTCTTTTGTCTCCTCGTCTTCTTTAATTTTATTTAGTTCTTCTAGTGCTTCATTGACTTGCTTTTCTAAATAAGGTTTGGCATCGCTACCATCTTTGCCAGCAATGATGATAGCTTTAGGCAATTGCGGATGCAGCCATTTACTATGGCTACCCTTTGCAGGTTTATAAGTAAATCCTGCTTGCAGCAACAAGCTTTTGAGTTCTCTGATTTTCTTGGGCATATATTCAGCTTACATTTACCCTTCCCACTGCTTTAACTTCTTCTGAGCAAATTCCCGCACTTGCTCATCTGGGTCATTCTCTGCGCGATCGCGCAACAGTGGTAAAGTCTGGTCATGCTGAGGAAATTGCTTGATAATTATCTCCAGTGCAATGCGCCGAGGATTGGGGTTAGTAAAGGGATCATGGCTATCCTTAAAGAGGTCACTAACAGCGCAGTGGTGGTATATTTCAAACAACTCAAGCTGATATTGAAAGTGTTTAGCTAATTCTTTGACTGCTGCACGTCGCACATCGGAGTTATCATCCTGGGTAGCGCGTTGTTTGAGGATGGATTTGGTATCGGAGTCATCTTTGAAGTTCTTTGCTAATTCTTCGACTGCTATACGTCGCACATCTTCGTGATAATCCTGGGTAGCGCGTTCTTTGAGGATGGATTTTGTGTCGGGGTCATCTTTGAAGTTCTTCGCTAATTCTTGGACTGCTGCACGTCGCACATACTCATGATCGTCTTGGGTAGCGTGTTCTTTGAGGATGGATTTTGTGTCGGGGTCATCTTTGAAGTTCTTCGCTAATTCTTGGACTGCTGCACGTCGCACATACTCATGATCATCTTGGGTAGCGTGTTCTTTGAGGATAGATTTAGTGTCTGGGTCATCTTTGAAGTTGTTTGCTAATCCTTGGACTGCTGCACCTCGCACATTAAAGTTATCATCTTTGGTAGCGCGTTCTTTGAGAATAGTTTTGGTGTCAGGGTCATCTTTGAAATTGTTTGCTAATTCTTGGACTGCTGCACTTCGTACATTAAAGTTATCATCTTGGGTAGCGTGTTCTTTCAGGATAGATTTGGTGTCGAAGTCATCTTTGAAGTTATTTGCTAATCCTTTGACTGCTGCACGTCGCACATCGGAGTCATCATTCTGGGTAGCGCGTTCTTTGAGGATGAATTTAGTGTCGGGGTCATCTTTGAAGTTGTTTGCTAATCCTTCGACTGCTGCACGTCGCACATCGGAGTCATCATCCTGGGTAGCGCGTTCTTTGAGGATGAATTTAGTGTCGGGGTCATCTTTGAAATTCTTCACTAATTCTTCGATTGCTGTACGTCGCACAAAGTAGCTATTATCCTGGGTAGCGCGTTCTTTGAGGATAGATTTAGTGTCGGGGTCATCTTTGAAGTTCTTCGCTAATTCTTGAACTACTGTACGTGACACATACTGATGATCATCCTGGGTAGCGCGTTCTCTGAGCCAGGTTTTCGTATCGGGGTCATCTTTGAAGTTCTTCGCTAATTCTTGAACTGCTTCACCTCGCACAAAGTAGTAATCATCCTGGATAGCGCGTTCCTTGAGCCAAGTTTTGGTGTCGGGGTCATCTTTGAAGTTCTTCGCTAATTCTTCGATTGCTGTATGTCGCACAATCTGGTTATCATCCTGGGTAGCGCGTTCTTTGAGCCAGGTTTTAGTGTCGGCGTCATCTTTGAAGTTCTTCGCTAATTCTTTAACTGCTACACATCTCACATCGTAGTTATCATCCTGGGTAGCGCGTTCTTTGAGCCAGGTTTTGGTGTCAAGAGATTCTTGCCAGGCCATTGCAATTGCTGTTACAGCTTGAGTGCGAATTTCCTTAACTAGCTTAATTTCTTCTCTATCTCGCACGATATCGTAATAGTAGCAGAGGTCATATCTAGTTAAATCTTTTAATTGGTTAAGTAATTTAGTAGCTGCTAACACAATCGCCAAGCGGTTTCTCACCTCTACAAGACACTTAGCTGCTAAAAAAAGATTGACAAACTTTTCCTCTTCGCCATCTTGCGCCATTAAATAATCAAGAATCTCCCCAACAAATCTTGGTTCAATCATTCCCGCAATTAGCAGCAAGACTTCATGCCAACTTTCATCTTGCCAGTGTTTGCCAAAAACTTCCTTCTTAAGTTCCTCAATAGTCAGAGTTTGCGTTTCTTTAAACTGCCAGACAAACTCCCAAGCACAGAAATATTCTAAAAATGTCCGATGCATAAAAGCATAATAATCCGCACCCAGGAAACATAACATAAAATTGCGAGTCCGCAGTTGATTAATTATCACCCGCGCCACTTCTCTGGGTTTATCAAATTCTATGGTTTTCAGATAATCAGTCAGAACTTTGACTAAATCATTTTCATTAATCAAATTACCTGCCAAACCTTTCTCACCAGTTTGCATAAGATAAGCAACCTGACGCAACATCGCTTGCTTATCTTTATAATCAATCGTCTTAGGATCTAACCTCTTATCTTCCATCAAAGCGCGTTCCACATCCCATTGATGTAGCAGTACCCGCGATGCTTGATCGTAAAGTGTAGCTCTATCTCTTGGTAGCTCTTGATTCCGATTAAGAATTGCCATCATCGTCAACAGCAGAGGATTTCCTGCCAATTCTGCAATAGATTTGGAAGCTGCAATTCCTCTTTGTAGCCGTTCCCGTTTTCTCACTTTATCTACTGCATCGGTAAAAGTTAACTCATGCCAACGGTTGATAAAATCCTGAATTTGTTCCGAGTCTAAATCTTGTAATATAAAGTGGCGAAACTCAGCATTCAGCAATCGTTGCGGTTTATAGCCAATAATCCGAGAGGTGACAATTACCTGCACATCAGGATAGTCATTAGTAAAGCGATGAATATCAGTAATTACATCCTCTCGCTTACCAGGGTCAAATACCTCATCCAAACCATCAAACATCACTAAGGCATTACCAGCTTTTAATTGTTTATCGAGTTCAAGCTGATTGAGATGATGAACAGCACCACTACATTGATGAAAAAATTCTAGAAAATTATTGCACTCTTTATCTTCCCGTCGCCGCATATAAGTGCGTAATTCAATTAGCAACGGAATTGGTAATGATATAACATTATCCAGTGGAGACTCAGCCCAATTCAAAGCCAGAAATTGCAACAATGTAGACTTACCTGAACCAGGATCGCCCAAAATCACAATATATTTATAATCTTGCTTTTTATTGACAACATCTAAAACTGAACGGATCGGCTGTTCAAAATAAACCCGTTTGTGGCGTTCTAATTCTTCTAATTCAACTTCTGCTTCTAATTGCTCAGTTTCTCGCAGCCGTCTCAGATGTTCTTTAGGCAGTTCGTGAACTTGTGGTAAAACTTGATGAGCTTCCCGGACATTTTGAGCAGTAAAAATTTGCCATAATTTAAGTTCGTTATAGGCATAACCGCTAGTATCTAAGCTATCTAACTTGAGATTGCCATAGCGTTCGCGGATTCCTTCTTGATATTTAACTAAGTTAAAATCTACAATAACACCAGCAATTTCTTTGGTATTTATTTCAATATCAGATAATTTTTGTAATTCTAGGATATGGTGTAAATCTTTTGAATCTAAAAGAATTTCTTGGACTTGTGTTAAATACTGTTCTGTAATTGATTGCCAGTTAAACTTAGATGGCAGAGGTTTTAATTGCAGCCTGTTCCAACTATCTTCTTGGGTTTTAGCGTCTAGAGATTCACAATTAATATCAAAAGCCTGACCAAGAATTTCTATAACCGACTTATCGCTGATAAATTTCTGGATGTCTGTGGTGTACTCTTTAATCTCGGTTTCAGCCAGTTTGCAACGAACCTTTAACTGCTGCTGCATGAGTTGCAAAAATTCCTTTAAGGCTTTACCAGCAGCAATTTCTATGTCTTCCTTCTTAAGTTTCTGGACAATCTTGCCAGGGATGCCTTTTAATAAATCTTTAGCCCAATCTTTAGTAGCATCCTTGGCTAAGTCTTCCAGAATTGGTTTAAAAATCAACCCGGCGGCCTGAGTTACACCCCAAAGAGCTAACCATTCCAGCATAATACTCGCTTCTGTTGAGAGTTTGATTACGAGTATATCCACTAGCTGGAGTAATGTTTCCAGATTTCAGGGCGATCGCAGAAACATCTGGCGCGATCGCACTTAACCCCACATCCCGCCAGAGAATTTATTCTTTGGCTATCCACCTCAGTGGACTAAAACCTTTGTTCAGTCTTCTAAAGAAGACTTGAGCTATGAACCGGGGAATTCATTCTCTGGCGGTTGTTGGGACTTGCAATCAACTAGTAGTCTGTCAAATTCATTTTGACGGTTAGAGAGACGCGATAAATCGCCGTCTCTACAGGAAATTTATCCATCAATTATTTATTGACAGACTACTAGAAACTGCGTTAGCGATCGCGCACCGTTCCGTAAGAAAGTTCGCCGCAGGTATCGCAATTTTCCCCACTGCACATTCACTTCCCTCTCGCTATAACCATGAGCCACCGCTAATTCTACTAAAAGATATGTGGAATAAATCACTACAAAAATTTTATCGGGTTCAATCAATTCCCTGAGAAAAACCAAGTCTTAACACTTACACTTTTTTAAACTCCAACCTAGCTTTTTGACAAGGAATAAATGCTGTTAATCCAATCTATACAATGGTTTTGAGGCTAAGTATGGTATGATAACCCCCTTAAGTTTGAGGATTGTTTTGATTTGAAAGAGCGATCGCTCTGCCTTTATTTGTAACTCTCGGTTCACTCATTTTTTGATGAGGAAAAAAAAATACGAGTATATAAATATATCTAACGAAGTATTCTCAAAAACTTGCAGCCCTTAGTAAGGTTTGTTCTAGCTCTCGGAAAAATCGGCTAACCGAGAATTAGGTGTAATATACATCACGGCCACGCTAGAGGGAAGTTGAAAATAATTATGTTTGCTTTAAACCCAACACAGATGCTCGGACGCATACTATCCGCATCATTAGTTAGTCTCATGTCCTTAGAATTTGTTCCCACCGCAGCCTTTGCCAGTCCGCCTGCTGCGTCTGTTGACACCCAGATAAAAGTGCCTAGTACAATGACCTCTTCGCCTTTTAATGCTAACCGTTACTTAAAAGTGCCCCCCAACTTCTCCATATCTGTTTATGCTCGCATTCAGAATGCTCGCTTTATGGCAATTGCTCCCAATGGGGATCTTCTAGTGTCACAGCCCAATACGGGTAAAGTGTTAATTGTCCGGCCAAATGGCAGCAAAGACCCGATTATTTCCGACTTTGCGACGGGTCTACGCAGGCCACACGACATTGTGTTTCATCAGATTGATAACACCACATACGTTTATATCTCCGAGACTAATCAAATTAACCGCTTCATCTACAACTCTGGAGACTTAACCGCAAAAAATCGTCAAATCATTATAACTGGCTTACCAGATAGCAGCACATCAGAACTCAAAGGCGCTTATGGTCACGAACTGAAAAATATTGCCCTTGATGGCAATCACAAACTGTATGTGTCCATCGCTTCCACATGCAATGCCTGCAAGGAAGATACTGTCAGTAACCCAAAACGTGGTGCAATTTACCAGTACGACGCTAATGGAACCAATCAGCGACTTTTTGCCCAAGGTTTACGTAACGCCGAAGGGTTAGCATTCTTACCCGGCACAAATGACCTTTGGGTAGTTGTTAATAATCGAGATAACATCGCCTATCCCTTCAACGATAGCACTGGTAATTACGGGAAAGTTATCCCTTCCTACGTAGACAACCACCCACCAGAGGAGTTCACAAGAGTCCGAGATGGCGGTAACTACGGTTGGCCATTCTGTAACCCCAATCCTGATACATTAAATGGCTTCAACAACATGCCCTTTGACCGCGACTATCAGTTCAATGCTAATGGAGATGTTAATTGCAATGCAATAGACAGGATTGACAAGGGTATCCCAGCCCATTCGGCTCCCTTGGGACTATCATTCTTACAAAATACCAACTTTCCCAGCCTATACTCAAGTGGGGCAGTAGTGGGGCTGCATGGTTCATGGAATCGGGAGAAGAAAACGGGCTACAAAATAGCTTACTTTCCGTGGAACAGTACAACAAAGACACTAGAAGAGGAGATAGATTTAGTCAGTGGTTGGCTAGTTCCAGCAACACAAGAAGTCTGGGGGCGACCTGTGGATATGGTAGTCGATCGGCAAGGTAATTTGTTAATTTCAGATGACTACAGTGGCACTATCTACAAGCTCGCTTACAATGCCCCCTCTACACCGTCATCAGAAGTTAAGGTCTACACAGAACCTAATTTTGCTGGAGTTTCCCAGTCTTTTCCGACAACTCCAGGAGTATACAAAGCCAATAAAGGTGACTTAAATGTTGTGGGGAATGACACTATTAGCTCATTAAGTGTACCACCAGGTACAGTGGTACGTGTATGCCAAAATGAAACTGGTGGTCTATGCCGTGAGTTCGGTGCTGGTGATTATAAATCCCTGGGAGACGTGGATAACATCATCTCGTTGATAGAAGTTAATCCGTCATCAGGGGTTAAGGTCTACACAGAACCTAATTTTGCTGGAGTTTCCCAGACTTTTCCGACAACTCCAGGAGTATACAAAGCCAATGAAGGTGACTTAAGTGTTGTGGGCAATGACACTATTAGCTCATTAAGCGTACCACCAGGTACGGTAGTACGTGTATGCCAAAATGAAACTGGTGGTCGATGCCGTGAGTTCGGTGCTGGTGATTATCAATCCCTGGGAGACGTGGATAACATCATCTCGTTTATAGAGGTGAAGTAGCACCACTCGCTGAATTTTAGATTTTAAATTTTTGATTTTAGTGAAGCAGCTAGCTGGTCTTCTCCCCAAGAAAGAAGCTAGCGCCTTATCTACGAGATGCTCTGCGTTGGCAAACCCTCTCGTAGATAAGGGTTTCCCCCATTGTCCTCCAATCAACTAGAAACTGCGATCGCAATTTTCCCCACTGCCCGCCCAGTTTCGCTATAACTATGAGCCGCCGCTAGTTCTTGTAAGGGATATGTGCGATCGATTACTGCACGAATTTTACCCCCTTCAATCAATTCTTTGAGAAAAAGCAAGTCTTTGGCGTTAGGCTTCTCAAAGAGAAATTTCGCTTTTTGACCGGGAAGCAACGCTGTTAAAACGCTCTCTAAAAAGACTTGAGGGCTGGGTACGGTGGTGATGTAAACACCGTTGGGTTTGAGGACTTTTTTGGTTTCTGAGAGCGATCGCTTACCCACTGCATCAAAGATAATGTCATACTGCGCTGTATCTTCGGCAAAATCTTGCTGCGTATAATCAATCACGCGGTCTGCTCCTAGAGATTTCACCAAATCCAAATTTTTGGTACTGCTAACTCCCGTCACCACTGCCCCTAAAGCCTTAGCAATTTGCACCGCAAAAATCCCTACACCGCCCGCAGCACCATTAATCAAGACACTTTGTCCTGTTTGAATATTTCCTTGATCTCGCAGTGCTTGCAGAGCCGTGAGTGCTGCTAAAGGCACAGCCGCAGCTTCTTCATAAGATAAGTTCGTTGGTTTGAGAACCACCACACTTTCTGGAACAGCTGCAAATTCGGCATAACCTCCTCCAGGGAAGCTAGTACTGCCATAAATAGCATCTCCTGGTTTAAAACGGGTGACACCAGAGCCAACGGCTACGACTTCTCCCGCCACATCAAACCCCAGAATCTTCGGAAATTTGTTGCCGACAATCAAGCTCAACATCCCTTGGCGAATTTTCCAATCAATGGGATTAACGCTACTAGCACGGACTTTCACAAGTAACTGCGTTGGCTCAATTTTCGGCTGTTCCACATCTTCATACTGCAACACCTCAGCCGCGCCATACCGACGGATAACCATTGCTTTCATCGAATTCCTCCTGCTACCCTGTTTGACTGAATTGTGTTACGGCTGTGTAGGAATTTGAGGGTTAGAGAAAGTCTAATTTAGCCGTAACGCACCTAAAAATATGGTGCGTTACGCGCTTCTTTAACGCACCCTACAATTTCTTAGTTTAATTGTAGCCGCTTAGGGAGTTAGGTTTTTTGCTAAGGTTTGTAATAAGCAATTCAGAAAATTCATTGCGATCGCTCAATCATGTTAGATTATAGTTTGTTGTTTCTCTTAAACACAAAATTCGAGAATTTTCTACCCATCACCTTATTGTGGGAATGAAAAAAAGGAGTCGAAAGTTAAGTTTTTTGAAAATTATGTGCAGTAACACATCTATTTCCACTAGCTTATATGGCTTACCAGATAAGACTTACAACCCCAATTGAATATCATTGTCAAAGCAAAAATTAAATAAATATGAATTGCATTTTTACCCTGAAAAAAATGATATGTTAGATACAGAATTGAATTTCGCACGTTTCTGGAGTAGAACGATATAAACTGCTCCAGTTTTTCACCCTCAAACCCTTGGCATATCTTGCTTTTGACGGAATCTGAGGGCAATCTGAGTACACATTTAAATAACTCAAATCCAGTTAGAATTAGATTAAATTCCTTGCTGAGATTGAGTTTTAGCTGAGTACAAAGAAATCCTGAACCCCTATCTATAAACACTAGAACCCCAACCAAAAAAGACTAGAACCCCTACCTGAAAAAAACTTTTTTAATTCTTGTAATGCTTGAAGAATTAGGGTTTTTAGTATTTGAGTACAAAAGTAATAAATCCAATAAATTCTATCCTAGAGAGACGCAACATCTGGCTGGGAGACGGCTGCTATAAATCTTATATCGCCAATCACCCAACGCTCCGAAACAAAACGAAGCGAAGGATGAGTGGAGGGATGACATAGCACCATGCCTGAAGTGAAGAGAAGTCGCGGCTGTAAGCACAAATTCTACCCAAGAACCGAACGTTGACACACACCAGCCGAACATCAGATATCTATCGTCTGCCTGACTTGAAAACAAGTCGCCCTCACCCAAGGGTTTGCAGGCAGTGTGGAAGACGCGACTTCAATTCTGGGCATGAAAGAGTAGCAACGGCATCTCCCACAGTGGCAGCCAAGTCCACCGACCTTTTTGCGAAACTCAATGACATCACCGTCTACACGACTCCTCAACTCCAACGCTACGGAATCGACAACCCAAGCAAAATCCGGTGGTTGCGGCTGCGACAGCCCCAGCAGCGCCACCGTGGAAAGGGATCAAAAGCTCGAAGAACGCATTGCTAAACATCCCTGCTACAGCGAAGACGCTCATCACCACTATGCCCGGTTGCACGTTGCAGTTGCACCAGCTTGCAACATCCAATGCAACTATTGCAACCGCAAATATGATTGCGCTAACGAAAGCCGTCCTGGAGTAGTTAGCGAATTGCTAACACCAGAACAAGCAGCACACAAAGCTTTGGTCATTGGTGGCAAGATTCCCCAAATGACAGTTGTGGGAATTGCCGGCCCTGGCGACCCTCTGGCGAACCCAGAAAAGACTTTCCGCACATTTGAGTTGATTGCAGCCCAAGCACCAGACATTAAGCTGTGCTTATCAACCAATGGTTTAATGCTGCCAGACTACATCGATCGCATTAAACAATTAAATATAGATCACGTGACGATCACCATTAACATGGTAGATCCAGAGATCGGTGCATTGATTTATCCTTGGGTTCACTACAGACGCAAGCGTTATAGAGGTCTTGAAGGTGCAAAAATCCTCCACGAAAGACAGATGGAAGGATTGCAAGCCCTGAAAGATGCTGACATCTTGTGCAAAGTTAACTCCGTGATGATTCCCGGAATTAATGACCATCACTTAGTTGAAGTGAATCGAGTCATTCGTGAGAAAGGTGCATTCTTGCACAACATCATGCCATTGATTTCTGCACCAGAACATGGCACACACTTCGGTTTAATCGGTCAACGCGGCCCTACACCCAAAGAACTCAAAGAAGTTCAAGACAACTGCTCTGGTAACATGAAAATGATGCGCCACTGTCGCCAGTGCCGCGCCGATGCAGTAGGATTGTTGGGAGAAGATCGCAGCCAGGAATTTTCCAAAGAGAAATTCTTGGAAATGACTCCAGAATATGACATGGAGAAACGTCAAGAAGTTCATGACGGGATTGAGAAGTTTAAAGAAGAACTTAAAGTAGCCAAAAACAAGGCGCTTGCCGGCAAGAAATTTGCCAACAGTCCAAAAATCCTCGTTGCAGTAGCAACTAAAGGCGGCGGATTGGTTAACCAACACTTCGGTCATGCCAAAGAATTCCAAATTTACGAAGTGGATGGAAACGATGCTCGCTTTGTCAGCCATCGCAAAATTGACCAATACTGCCAAGGTGGATACGGCGAAGAAGCTTCCTTTGAGCATATTATGAAAGCGATCGCAGATTGCAAAGCAGTTTTAGTCTCCAAGATTGGTAACAGTCCTCAAGAAAAATTGCAACAAGCTGGAATACAGTCTGTTGAAGCTTACGACGTGATTGAGAAGGTTGCTTTAGAGTTTTACGAGCAATACGTTAAGGAATTAGGTAATTAGGGATTAGGGACTGGGGATTAGGGACTGGGAATTAAGGAAGAATTTTCCCAATCAATACCCAGTACCCAGTACCCAGTACCCAGTACCCAATCCCCAGTACCCATTCCCAAAAGGAGAATAAATCATGGCTTACAAAATTCTTACTAGCCAGTGTATTTCCTGCAATCTGTGTCTAACGGTATGTCCGACAAATGCAGTCAAAGTGGTTGACGGACAGCACTGGATTGACCCTGAACTTTGTACAAACTGTATTGGTAGTATTCATACCATGCCTCAGTGTAAAGCTGGTTGTCCCACCTGCAACGGTTGCGTCAAGCAGCCTAGCGATTATTGGGAAGGCTGGTTCGCCGATTACAACCGCGTAGTTGCTAAATTAACAAATAAACAAGATTACTGGGAACGTTGGTTTAACTGCTATTCCCAGAAATACTCTGAACAGTTGCAAAAGCGCCAACCCCAAACAATGGGTGCAGAAGCTTAAATAATTCGTAATTCTTAATTTGTAATTGAAGACAACAATGCAAAATAACTGCATCTATCTCGATAATAATGCCACCACTAGGGTAGACCCAGAAGTTATAGAGGTAATGCTACCTTACCTGACGGATTATTACGGCAATCCCTCCAGTATGCATACCTTTGGTGGACAAGTCGGTAAAGCAGTGAGAACCGCAAGAGAACAACTTGCAGCTATGCTGGGAGCCGATGAATCAGAAATTGTCTACACAAGTTGCGGTACTGAGGGAGATAACGCCGCGATTCGAGCCGCACTGTTAGCGCAACCTGAAAAGCGACACATCATCACCACCCAAGTAGAACATCCAGCAGTCCTCAATGTCTGCAAACAATTAGAAACCCAAGGTTACACTGTTACCTATCTATCAGTAAATCATCAAGGGCAGCTGGATCTAGATGAACTAGAAGCTTCCTTGACGGGTAACACCGCCTTGGTGACAATTATGTATGCTAATAATGAAACCGGAACGATTTTCCCGATTGAGCAAATTGGGTTGCGTGTAAAAGAGTATGGCGCTATCTTCCATGTAGATGCGGTGCAAGCAGTGGGAAAAATCCCGTTGAATATGAAGACTAGCACCGTGGATATGTTAACCCTGTCTGGTCACAAGCTGCACGGGCCGAAAGGAATTGGTGCTTTATATATCCGCCGTGGGGTTCGGTTCCGTCCCTTTATTCTTGGCGGACACCAAGAACGCGGACGTAGAGCGGGAACAGAGAATGTTCCAGCAATTATCGCCTTGGGCAAAGCTGCGGAACTAGAACTGTTACACTTAGAAGAAGCTACCACAAGAGAAAGAAAGCTGCGCGATCGCCTCGAACAAACTTTACTAGCTACAATTCCCAATTGTGTAGTCAATGGTGACGTTACGCAGAGATTGCCAAACACCACCAATATCGGCTTCAAGTACATCGAAGGTGAAGCAATTCTACTGTTATTGAACAAATACGGTATCTGTGCATCATCCGGTTCTGCTTGCACCTCTGGTTCTCTGGAACCTTCCCACGTCCTGCGGGCAATGGGCTTACCCTACACAACTTTGCACGGTTCTATCCGCTTCAGTCTTTGTCGCTACACCACCGAAGCCGAAATCGATCGAGTGATTGAGGTAATGCCCAGTATTGTAGAACGTTTACGCGCCCTCTCACCCTTCAAAAATGATGAAGCAGGTTGGTTGCAGGGACAAGAACAAGCACTAGCGCATCGGTAGGGACTAGGGACTGGGATTAGGGACTGGGGACTAGGGGAGAATTTTCCCAATACCCAATACCCAATACCCAGTACCCAGTACCCAATACCCAGTACCCAATCCCCCAATCTAAAATCCAAAATCTAAAATCTAAAATTCATTATGTGGGACTACACCGATAAAGTATTAGAACTGTTTTACGATCCCAAAAATCAGGGAGAAATTGAAGAAACGGGCGAAGTTGGAGTTAAGGTTGCAACGGGCGAAATCGGTAGCATTGCTTGCGGTGATGCTCTGAGATTGCACCTGAAAGTGGAAGTAGAATCTGATAAGATTCTAGATGCTCGCTTTCAAACCTTTGGTTGTACTAGTGCGATCGCATCTTCTAGTGCATTAACCGAAATGGTTAAAGGTTTGACCTTAGATGAAGCTTTGAAAGTGTCCAATAAAGACATTGCAGATTACCTGGGTGGTTTACCAGAAGCAAAGATGCATTGCTCTGTCATGGGACAAGAAGCCCTAGAAGCCGCTATCTATAATTATCGTGGCATACCTCTAGCTACCCACGATGATGATGATGAAGGTGCATTAGTTTGCAGTTGCTTTGGCATCAGCGAATCTAAAATCCGTCGCGTGATTCTAGAAAATCATCTCACGGATGCCGAACAAGTAACAAATTATGTAAAAGCTGGTGGCGGATGCGGTTCCTGTCTGGCGAACATCGATGATATAATAAGATCAGTTCAACAGGAATACGCCACACCTGCTCTCAACAATTACGGCGTACAAGTTGCCACAGAAATTGTTACGTCTAAAGAGCGATCGCTAACAAACGTCCAAAAGATTGCTCTAATTCAAAAGGTTCTCGATGAAGAAGTCAGACCCGTACTCATTGCAGATGGGGGAGATGTAGAACTCTATGATGTCGAAGGCGATCGCGTTAAAGTTGTCCTGCAAGGTGCTTGCGGTTCCTGTTCTAGTAGTACAGCAACTCTGAAAATTGCGATCGAAGCCAGATTACAAGATCGTGTCAGCAAGAGCCTTGTAGTCGAAGCAGTTTAGGAATTGCTGTAGGACTCAACGTAATCTACAAATACGCTCTAATATGCATTCAGCCAGGAACAGAAAGTAGGATTTGAAACATATAATTGTCTCCACATCAATGCTTCATACCAATTCTTTCTTAATTACGAATTACGAATTACGAATTACGAATTGGTACTCCTACCATTATGACGGCTAACAGCATATAGGCAAAAAGATTAAGCGCCTACTTGCAAATTTCATCATCCAACTCGCTTCAAAGGAACAGGATATGAGCACATTGTACGACAACATTGGCGGACAACCAGCTATTGAACAAGTAGTAGATGAACTCCACAAACGCATTGCCGCAGACAGCCTCCTCAGCCCCATTTTTGCTGGTACAGACATGGCGAAGCAACGCAATCATCTAGTTGCTTTCTTAGGTCAAATATTTGAGGGGCCAAAGCAATACGGCGGTCGTCCAATGGACAAAACCCACGCTGGAATGAACCTACAGCAACCACACTTCGATGCGATCGCCAAGCATCTCGGTGAAGCAATGGCTGTGCGTGGAGTGTCAGCAGAAGACACCAAAGCTGCACTAGATCGCGTCACAAATATGAAAGGCGCTATTTTGAACAAGTAATAGGACTTGTGCATTGATTGTTGACAAATAACAACATCAAGTCCTATCGAATCTTGCAAGCTGAAACACATTATGACGTATTTGTAAATTGCGTATTTTTCTTTGTTCTTTGTCAACAAAATGACAAAGGACAAAGGACAAACAACAAAAAGAAAACAATTTAACCACGAAATATATGTACCTACTCTCAATCATTATGGCTGTGGAGCGATCGCCCCCAGCAGGCATTTATGCCAACTGTACCAACGATGCTCTACACGCGCTCACTACTGTCGCTCAACTGGCGTGAACGCAACTGACAAACGCACAGACCCACCAACCAACCAATTGCAGGGAAACAGGAACAATGACAGACGAAAAGATTAGACAGATAGCTTTCTACGGTAAAGGCGGTATCGGTAAATCTACCACCTCCCAAAACACCTTGGCAGCTATGGCAGAAATGGGTCAACGCATCCTCATCGTCGGTTGCGACCCTAAAGCTGACTCCACCCGTTTGATGCTGCACAGCAAAGCTCAAACAACCGTTCTTCACCTCGCCGCAGAACGTGGTGCAGTAGAAGATATCGAACTCGAAGAAGTAATGCTAACCGGTTTCCGTGACGTTCGTTGCGTAGAATCTGGTGGGCCAGAACCCGGTGTAGGTTGCGCCGGTCGTGGTATCATCACCGCCATCAACTTCTTAGAAGAAAATGGTGCTTACCAAAACCTAGACTTCGTATCTTACGACGTATTAGGTGACGTTGTGTGCGGTGGTTTCGCAATGCCTATCCGTGAAGGCAAGGCACAAGAAATCTACATCGTGACATCAGGTGAAATGATGGCGATGTACGCTGCTAACAACATCGCTCGTGGTGTTCTTAAGTATGCTCACACTGGTGGCGTGCGTTTGGGTGGTTTGATTTGTAACAGCCGTAACACAGACCGGGAAATCGAACTAATCGAAACCTTGGCAAAACGGTTGAACACCCAAATGATTCACTTCGTACCCCGTGACAACATCGTTCAACACGCAGAATTGCGCCGGATGACAGTTAACGAGTACGCACCAGAAAGCAACCAAGCTAACGAATACCGGACATTGGCTACCAAGATCATCGACAACAAAAATCTAGCTATTCCTACACCCATCGAAATGGAAGAACTAGAAGAATTGTTGATTGAATTCGGTATCCTCGAAAGCGACGAAAATACTGCAATGCTAGTTGGTAAGAGTGCTGCTGAAGCTCCTGTAGTATAAATCGCTGCTAATAAATAATGCTTTAGCACCAGGAAAAGGAAGAGTTCCATATCTTACCTTTTCCCCTCTCCCTTGCATCTCCCCCCTAACCTTAGAGGGGACTGCTAGTCCCCCTATGCCCCGATCCTTACGAGTCACAGAGGCTAAATATGACACCTCCAGAAAATCAAAACATCATCGAAGAAAGAAAAGAACTAATTAAAGAAGTTCTAGAGGCTTACCCCGATAAAGCTAAGAAAAAACGGGAAAAGCACTTAGGCGTATACGAAGAAGGTAAGGCCGACTGCGGCGTTAAGTCTAACGTTAAATCCCTTCCTGGTGTCATGACCGCTCGTGGTTGTGCTTACGCCGGTTCTAAAGGTGTGGTTTGGGGTCCTATTAAGGACATGATCCACATCAGCCACGGGCCTGTTGGTTGCGGTTATTATTCTTGGTCTGGTCGTCGTAACTACTACATCGGTACTACAGGGATTGACTCCTTTGGTACCATGAACTTCACCTCTGACTTCCAAGAAAGAGATATCGTCTTTGGTGGAGACAAGAAACTTACCAAGCTCATCCAAGAACTTGATGTACTTTTCCCACTCAACCGTGGTGTTTCCATTCAATCTGAATGTCCCATCGGTCTAATTGGGGATGACATCGAAGCTGTTGCTCGGAAGACATCGAAAGAAATTGGCAAGCCAGTTGTACCTGTGCGTTGCGAAGGCTTCCGGGGTGTTTCCCAATCTTTGGGACACCACATTGCTAACGACATGATTCGTGACTGGGTTTTCACCAAATCCGACCAAGCTAAGAAAGACGGTACACTCAATTTTGAAGGTACTCCTTATGATGTAGCCGTTATCGGTGACTACAACATCGGTGGTGATGCTTGGGCTAGCCGCATCCTGTTAGAAGAAATCGGCTTGCGCGTAGTCGCTCAGTGGTCAGGTGATGGCACCATCAACGAAATGTTGATGACCCCCAATGTGAAGATGAACCTCATCCACTGTTACCGGTCGATGAACTACATCAGCCGTCACATGGAAGAAGCTTACGGTATACCCTGGTTGGAATACAACTTCTTCGGCCCCACCAAGATTGCTGAATCTTTACGGGAAATTGCTTCTAAGTTTGACGAAACAATCCAAGCAAACGCTGAGAAGGTTATCGCCAAGTATCAACCCACAATGGATGCGGTAATTGCTAAGTATCGCCCCCGTTTGGATGGTAAGACTGTTGCCATCATGGTTGGTGGTCTACGTCCTCGCCACGTTGTCCCAGCCTTCCTAGACTTGGGCATGAAGATGATTGGTACAGGTTATGAGTTCGCTCATAACGATGACTACAAACGTACCGCTGGCTACATCGAAAACGGTACCATCGTTTATGACGACGTTACCGCTTACGAATTCGAGGAATTTATCAAAGCGCTGAAGCCTGATCTAGTTGCTTCTGGTGTGAAAGAGAAGTACGTCTTCCAAAAGATGGGTTTACCTTTCCGTCAAATGCACTCTTGGGATTACTCCGAACCTAGCGATCGCTCCTCAACATCATATAATGCAAGGTTTTTTCGCGGCGGGAGAAAAAAGAGCCTATTTCTAGCCTAAATTCAAGTTGCAAGGTTATTTAGGAACAATCTGTTTTGATGCTTTAGATAGTATAACTCTTATGGAGTCTCGTTTTTAGATTTTGCTTGCATTTTGCTTAAAGAAAAACTGTAAAATGAAAGACTATTCTAAATGACGATTTTTTAGATTAAAAATAGCGTAGCAGCTAAATTGAGCAACACCAGATAAAGGTTGCATCCACCCCAGGAGCTTTTATCCATTTGATCCACAAAGTGTTAGCCTGCTAGACTGAAGTGATTGGACGCAAAAAAGACGGAGCAATAACTTCTGGAGGTTTCCTTGAGTATTATACAAGCTGCTACTGAAAAAATGCGATCGCTCCCGCCAGAGAAGCAACAAGAAGTCTTAGATTTTATTGAGTTTCTGCAAAGTCAGCTAGCACAAAAAAATACAAGCATTGAACAAGTTGAGCCTATTTCATTTTTGGAAGCATCTCAAAAATTTGCTGGTTGTGTTGATGGTGGCCCCGGTGATTTGGCGACTAACAAACAATATCTGGAAGGTTTAGGAACTGAATGAAGCAACGAGTCATCATCGATACCGGGCCATTAGTAGCCTTTATTAATCGCAGAGAGCATCTTCATACTTGGGTAATTAATACCTTAGCTACAATTGAGCAGCCTTTACTCACTTGTGAGCCTGTGATTGTAGAGACTTGTTTTTTATTGCGAAATATCTACGGTGGTCAGGATACGGTGATGTCTTTACTGGACGAGGGAAAGATATTAATTTCGATGTGTTTGAGTGAAGAAGCGGCAGTAATTAAAGAATTGCTACGACAATATCAATCAGTTCCAATGTCATTAGCAGATGCGTGTTTGGTGAGAATGACACAACTGTATCCTGATAGTGAGTTGCTAACATTTGATAGCGATTTTAGAATTTATCGGAAGAATCGTAATCAATTAATTTCTGTGATTATGCCAGAGGATTTGTAGGAATAATGTTAAGAGCGATCGCTCCTCAACATCATATAATGCAAGGTTTTTTCGCGGTGAGAGAAAAAAGAGCCTATTTCTAGCCTAAATGCAGGTTGCAGGGTTATTTAGGAACAATCTGTTTTGATGCTTTAGATAGTATAACTCTTATGGAGTCTGCTTTTTAGATTTTGCTTGCATTTTGCTTTAAGAAAAACTGTAAAATAAAAGACTGTTTTAAATAGCGATTTTTTAGATTAAATGGTGCGATCGCTTTTGCTTGAAATGAAGGTAGCTAATAAAAATTGTAGCGACTGTCTTGAAAATCAAGTGATCGCTCTATCCAACCTACTACCATGAATTTGTGTAAAATACATAAGAAGTAGCCTCTTGTAGGCTGTACCAGAATTTCTCACAACTGAGAAATTCTGGTACAACTATCACAAACAACACATTATAAATAATGAGACAGTTTGAATTGTCTATTGGGAACCTTCTCTAGAAATTCAATCAGAATAATTAAGAATTGGAGCAATGCACCATCCTCATCTTTATGTACAATCCATCCCTCGGTTGTTAAATAAATAACGCCCTGATCTAAAATGCCAACCAAACATAAAAAGTTGTCATTTAGATGGCCCAATTCCACTAAATTATTATAAATTGACTCAATTGATGTTTGTGATCGAAATGAAAAACAAGCAGCTATGGGAGGTTTGGTTAAACCTGTTTGTCTAGACCAGCCAGAGGGAGTATGCTGCTCGATTATTGATGGCAATCTAGGTTTTGTGAGGACAGAACGAGCTTTTTTGTTAGCATCATATAATTCATCTTTATTGAGAGTAGTTTTGACCTCAACTACACCGTAAACAGACTCAACACCAGCAGCTAAAAACCCTTCTTCTGTGTAAAGACAAGAATTACGCTCTCGGTCATAGATGATAACATCTATTTGATCCGTATCGCTATCGTTATGAGCTAAAATTTTTCCTCTGCCTACTGAGTAACGCCCAGGCAGGTAATCTCGAAGAAATTGTTCAAATATACGCTCATTACTAGCTCCTTGCTCTCCAAAATGCCCAAAATTACTAGAAATATCTTCAATATGTACCTTTAACTTTTTAGAAATACCTCTAAAGAATGGCTTCATATTTGAATGATTGAACAGCACTCATTAAGTATACACAATACAAATGTAGAAATTAAGATAGTTAACGGTTGAGGTAGCCTACCTTACTCCGCCCATAGAAAACTTCTTATGTGAGCAGTGAAAGAACCGCAGATTTCAAGATGAATCGTGGAATTCGCAATATCGTAGCAAACTAAGCTAAGAAAGGTGATTTAATTGCTTTCATGGGTGATCGTCCCAACTCCATAATACGCCACTGCATATTTAGAGATGGTGTGTGAGATGCATCAGAAGTAGACAGTTGTAGTAATCGCCTTTACTCGATAATAAACTAGGCGATCGCATTAAACCGTCCAATCCTCAACTAACAATCCGGGTACTTTGCCCAAATCCCGATGATTGCGTGTTAATAAAACTAATTTACAAGATAGTGTGATCGCCGAATAGCCTGTCGTAGACATCGCAGCAAAAAAAGTAGACTGTTGTTGCGATCGCCCTCGCTCGATAAAAAACTAGGCGATGTCTACGACGGGCTGCGCCTACGCATTAAACTGTTACTACCTCTATTAACAATCCCGGTAATTTGCCGAAATCCCGATGATTGCGTGTTAATAAAACTAATTTACGAGATAGTGCGATCGCCTATGGCAGGCTACGCCAACGCCCCAACTCCAAAGTAGATTCATCCACTTGCGAGAACAAAGTATTACACAAATTAACTACTGAATTTCTGAACAATTGTCTGCACAATTGCCAAAATAGCTCCGACATTATCCAAGTAATATCTTTGCTTATCAAGCAAAGCCACTTTTTGCGAAAGTTGAAGAAACTGCCAAACTTCTCCTGTTGTCACGCATCCATACACAGGTATTTCTGCTTGTCCAGATGAACGATTGAATAAATCCGCCGCCACCATTTGGGCGATGCACTGTCCTAACCCAGCTTCAACATCATTTTTCTTCGCTTCCACAACAGTGATAATTGGGCTACGCAACGGTGGTAAAGGTGGAGCGATTGCTAAAATAAAATCACATTCCCCAATCAAGCCCTGTGCAGGATCAACGTCAAGTCTTTGTCCAGAGAAAATAGCCAAGCTATCTTGGCTGAGATCGCGGCAGGCTAGTAAAATTGGTACAATAATAAATTCGCTCCGAGCTTTTTCACTAATCAGAGCTAATTGGGTTCGCTTTCCTAAAGTTTCATCTAACCACGAAGGAATAGAAAGAGGTACAAGCTTGGGAAATAGATCGGCTTCTTGGGTAGTGATTCCCAAAACAGCCGAAACTTTTTCTAGAGTAAAGTCGCTGTACGCCATAGTTTTGACTCAGGAATATTGCTTAATACACTTGAGGCACAAAGAACTGCTCATTGCGGGGAGCGCGAACATAATCCTCTGCCGCAGGTCTAGATGGAAGCTCTAAGGGAGGAGGTGTCATGTCTTCGTAAGGAACTTTACTCAACAAATGATGAATGCAGTTGAGCCGCGCCCGTCTTTTATTATCTGCTTCAATGGTAAACCAGGGGGCTTCTGGAATATTTGTGTTAGCAAACATCGTATCTTTGGCTTTAGAATATTCTACCCAGCGATCGCGTGATTCTAAATCCATTGGGCTGAGTTTCCAGCGCCTTGCTGGATCGTGACTGCGAGAAAGAAAGCGTTGCTCTTGTTCTTCATCGCTGACGGAGAACCAGTACTTAATTAAAACAATGCCCGATCGCACCAGCATTCGTTCAAATTCCGGGCAAGATTGCATGAATTCTTGATATTCTGCTTCAGTACAAAAGCCCATCACCCGTTCAACTCCGGCTCGGTTGTACCAACTGCGATCGAAGAGGATAATTTCGCCTGCTGCCGGCAGATGTTGCACGTAACGCTGAAAATACCACTGAGTTTTCTCGCGATCTGAAGGGGTTCCCAGGGCAACTACACGACAACCACGAGGATTGAGTGGATCGGCAATGCGTTTAATTACTCCTCCTTTGCCGGCAGCATCGCGCCCTTCAAATATGACGACAACCCGATAGCCGACGTGCTTAATCCAGTATTGCATTTTGACTAGCTCAATCTGGAGTTGCTCTAGTTCAATTTCAAAAGTCTTTTTGGGAATTTTCTTGGCAAAAACTTCTGTGCTACCATCAAAAATACGTTTGGATTTTTTAGATTTTTTCTTGTCTTTTGCCTTTACTAGCTTTTCTACTAAGTCTGTAGCGGTTTTAACTAGATCGTTATTTTGCTGGTTTTCAACTTCATCAATTGACATTGCTGTTACCCCATGCCATTGAGTCGGCATAATTAGAGTTTATCTATCAAGTATATATTTTAATGTGGACTGAGTGTCAATATACACAGATGCTCTGGGAGGATGATTGTAGCGATATATAAGAAGCAGTCATAGACATCGCCTTAATCGCTAGACTGAATATGAACTTGTAAAATAATTAGAAATTATGCCTTATAGTCAGTTTACAAATATCAGTAAAGTTAAAGAAGCTTTCGGGTTAAAAACACAGGAGGGTGGACGATTTCTTCCTGTCACCGAACCCATCGAAGCATCTGCCACACTGACGGCATATCTTGAAGAAAGTCTACCACTTGTTTCTTCAGCAAGTGAAAAAGCACGTTCAGAAGGAATTATTTACCCAATATTATTGGAAGTTAGACGGATATTAAATCGGCAAATTAGCTTATTCTCTGGGGAAGATTTTACAGTTGATGAGGCAGTTGGACTTAATGGAATGTGTGATTTCCTTTTGAGTCGTTCGCCGGAAGTGCTAGAAATTGAAGCGCCATGCATTGTAATTGTGGAAGCAAAAAAAGCTGATTTAAGAACTGGGTTTGGACAATGTATTGCCGAAATGGTTGCAGCACAAAGATTCAACGCCACAAAAAATCGTCTAGTTCCGGTAATATATGGTTCGATTAGCAGTGGTACGCAATGGCGATTCCTGAAACTGGAAGATAATACTGTCACTATTGATTTGATGGATTATCCCCTTCCACCTGCGGAACAAATTTTGGGATTTTTAGTTTGGATGCTTCAAAATGGTTGATAAATACCTAAAATTTTGGGATATTTGAGATTATGGAGCGATCGCTAGAATTCAGGTTAGCAAAAGCTCAAAATTTTTCTCGCTGGAGTAAGTTTGTCTATAACATTGATTAGCTTGTATCTTATTATACAATTTTACATCGTTTTCTGACAGGGGAATGCTCATTCCGTCATAATTCTTTAGCTTATTCCAAAAGTTTGATTCAAACATAATTAGAAGATGTTTAGAACTAATTGGATAAACTACTTGGACACCATGTGAAGCCACACCAGTTCCAAAATCCTCATGTGGTTTGATTGCTATTGGATTATCTGAAGTCCATAGTGGAATGGAAGTTGAGTTTACACCAAAGAACCAGATATGACTTGATAATATTTTTGATATCTCTGAATCAGAACCTTGATCGAGAATATTAGAGATATAAAATAAATGCTGTGCTATTGAGTCTTCTTCTATACTTACCTTTAATAAATCATCAAAATAAATTGAATTACTGGAAGGTTTTGGAGAAGGAAAGCTATTTTTTTGAATATTTATCTTATTATTGAATAGTGCCTGATCCATTCTTTTCTTAAGATCATCTAAAGATTGAAATATTTCTTTAAATTGCCCTCTAAGCATAGATGTCCTGACTAACTGAAGTGCTAAAAAGCCAGAAAAATTTTTCTTTTCTTCTTCATCCAGAACTCCAAGAGAATCAAATAAGTTATTTTTTTCAATTTCTTCAAGACAATCTATGACCAGCTTTAGAAAATCTCTAAATCTTGATTCTTCTTTAGCAAGATCATGTTCAATGAATTGAGATTTTGTTTTATCCCTCAATTCTTCAGGTAAAAATGAATCAGGAAAATCATTGAAATATCTCTGTTGGGCAACGTTTTTAACATGAGATTGATAGATAGATTTTTCTATCTTATCCAACACAAATAATGTATCTTTATTAGCAAAGTTTTTTAAATAGCATTGAGGTACGAAGTGCTGCTTTTGAACGTTATTCATTGAAATAAATCCTCTAATCTCAATAGATACCTAAGTAGTATATGGTGCGATCGCTTGACTTTTAAGACAGTCGCTACATAATTGATGTCATCACTGCGGATTCATCCGAATCAAGTCTGTTAAAATACTATCTAAGCTACCATTAACTTGAATGCGATCGATCTTCTCTGCAATCCGCTCTAATACTTCCAGTTCCTTCAGACGCAATGCAACGGGGTTATCCTCCATAACTTTGGCAGTGTTTAACATACTGCGAGTAGCAGCAGTTTCTTCTCTACGTCTGACTACGTTGGCTTGAGCGGTTTTTTCTGCCTCCACTACTTTGCTCAAGATAGCCTTAATCTCACCAGGTAAAATAATATCTTTGACACCTACAGAATCTACTTCAATTCCATAGTCTGCGGCTTTCTGGCGGATGTATTCAGAGATACTTCTATCAATTGCACCTTTATCTTCTAATAAAGCATCTAAGTTACGTTCGCCGACTGCACCACGTAAAGCAAACTGTAATTCTTTGTACAAATAACCAGAAATATCTGATAAACCGTTTTTTGCCCTCAATGGGTCGAGTATGCGGAAGCCAGCAGTTAAATTCAAGCGCAGAGGTACTTTATCTTTGGAGAGGATATCTTGACCGGATACTTCCATGTTTTGTAGTCGCAGGTCGATCGCTTCGGTTTGAAAGGAGCGGCCAAATAACCACCAAGCATGTACCCCTGGCGATCGCAATCCTTGAAACTCTTGATTAATGTATACTAGTCCCACATGCTGGGCGGGAACTTGGCAAATATGCAAACAGTTGCGACTGAGCAGTTTTACTTCTGTTGAACCCTCAACCAACTCAGACACTAAGTTAAGCTGTAACTGAGCATCAGCGCTGATGTCGATAATTTCCACTGCAACACCTTGCCAAAATAGTTTGCGGCTGGTGGGTGGCAAAATAGAAATCACTTTCCCCCGATATCGCACAATTGCAACTTGCGAAGTCTGTAATTGCACGACTTCACAGTAAGCAGCTATAAAGTCGGGATGTTTTTCAATGAGTACATCTTCGAGGGGAAAATCTGGATTAGGAATAATCCGGCTGAGAATTCGGACTGTTACATCTCTATCTACCGACCAAAAAGCATACTCTCCTGCTTCTAGAGGTCGGACAAAATTGTTTTGCAGATATAGTAAACCAATTTCAGACTCCGAGATTTGGAATTTCTTCAATCCATTCAACGTAACTGAGCGCAATTGCTGCACAAAGGAACTAGGCAATTCTAAGCTTTCTTCCAAGTTGAATATATGAGACTCTACTTCAATAAAACCACGCCAAAAAGCAATCAATTTATTTGGTGCAACGCTTACCCAATTCTGACCGTAGCGGACTAACGCAACTTGATTGAATGCGGTTCTGATAATCAATAAATGTTCTTGTAGTTCGGCTTCGTGATTTCGCAACAACAGTTCTAGGTTTTCAATCTGAGCTAGTGGCTGATTGAGGTCACAAATTTTTACTTGCCAATGCCGACCAAAATATGTATGTGTGCCGGGTTGCAAAATTTTTTTAAAATCACTACGGTGATATAAGATACCAATTTCGTTAGGTTTGATATAAAATGTTTGCCACATAGTAATTTGCATAAATAATTTGCGCGATAGTTTAAGTAAGCTAGGCGATCGCAACCAGCTAAGAAGATTCGATCAACACATTTATAACCTTACTTGAACTCAAATAGCACCTGTGTCTCACAGCTTAAGTACTGGAGTACACAGAATTCATTTAGAGGCTCTTAGGCTTTAGAACCCTGTAGACAAAGGCTAAAGGATTGGTTTCATCTCTTTGTACTACTATATACTACAAAAGATTTATTTACTCTGCCAGTGCAGGTTTTTACAGTTCCGGTGCGGGCAAAAGCTTCTCCAAAGCTGGATTAAGATTGCTGTTACTTTTCTCAAACTGCTCAATGGCAATCTAAAAAAATAGAACCGCGCTCAAATATGCCGTTCGCTTTGCCAATCCAGAATCCCCAAAGGAAAACCAGATGTAGGAAAAGGAAGGGACATACTCAAGTTAGGGAGAGATACAGTTGCGCTAGCTCTTTTACTGTTATAAATACCTGCATGACAGAGTAGAAAAAACAAGAAGTTTTTTTGATTGGGGTTTTTTGAACACCCAATACATTTGTGTAGCCATAAGGCTGCCTTGTCCCTAACAAGGTGCCCGTACCCAGGGCGAGGGTTTTGGTTGAAAGTATAGGAATCGAACCTATAACCAATCGGCGATACACCGACCGCTCTACCAAATGAGCTAACTTTCATGGTGAAATAGTTGAAAGTACTGGGCGGTATACGCTCTTACCAGAGGTTAGCGTACCAGTCGGGATACAGAACCCAAACTACAGCTTTGTGACTTTGTTACTATCCCGGTTCAAATCTAGCACAAGAAAATAAGCAGCTTTAAAAACGTACTTCATCAGGTTGGGAGTTGCCATATTTCTGCTTGATGCGTTCCACACTTGATTTGAACTCTGCACCTTTGTTCGGGTTAATCATTGCTACATAATTTGCAAACCCGGTAATTGCGGCAATTAAATTAGTTGAATTTCCCCAAGTTTTTCCTGATAAACCTTCTTGTTCAATTTGATATAGAGTGGCACGAAAGGCTTTTAATGTCTTTTTAGATATATTTAATTGTGTATTTACAATAACACCTGTTACTTCTTGCTGCACTGATTTACTGGAAATCTTAGTTTTATTATCATTAACAGTAAAACTTTCATTAGTAATGATAATTTTAGCGTTTTTAATCAAATTAGATATTTGGTGCGATGCGTCACCAGAGGCAGAAAATGTTAAATCGTCAGCATACCGCGTATAGGAAAACCCAAGATTTTCAGAGATTGTAGCGAGACGACTATCGAGATTACGGCAAATTAGATTAGAAATAGCAGGACTTGAAGGTGAACCTTGAGGTAAGTGGCGGTTTTCTGAAGCTATATAGTTAATTTTTCCATCTATTGCTATTTCAGCAGTTGTACAAATCAACCCGAAAATTGTCGCCGTAGGTTCTGAATAACCAAACCCGCAAAATAATTCTTTAACGCGGTTGTAATCAATTGACTGAAAAAAATTCTGTAAATCAAGATTAATTATTACATTTGCACCAACATGGGGTTTAGCATTGGTGACTATGGAACGATTTTTACAAAAGCCATGTGCTGCATTGTGAACTTCTAATTTCTCTAAAATATTCTCTAGAATCCACCTTTGAGCAGCTTTTAGTTCGGGCTTTGGTGCAGAAATAATTCTTTCTCCACCTGTCTTTTTTGAGATTTTGAAAGGGAGGTAATGTCTAGTTATGGATGTACTAGTTGTTAAAAAGCGCAGTTTCTCTAGACTTATTCCCATTGCAAAGGCTATTCCTTCAGCACTATTATATTCAGCTAAACCATGCGATCGCAAAAGAACTAAATTATCAGTTCCCAACCTTTCTAGATTACTTGCAGCCGCTAACGGGGTAGTGATTAGATTTTTGCTGTGCATACTACAAAAGATTTTTTGACTCTGCCAGTGCAAGTGTTTACAGTTTAGGTGTGGGCAAAAGCTTCTCCAAAACTGGATTAAGATTGCTATTCCTTTTCCCAAACTGCTCAATGGCAATTTAGAAAAAAGAACCGCGCTCAAATATACCGTTCAATTTACCAATCTAGAATCCCCGACGGAAAACTAGATGTAGCAAACGAAGGGACATACTCAAGTTAGGGAAAAATGCAGTTGCGCTTACTCCTTGACTGAGGCTACCGAACATCACCCTTACGAGCAATGAACCGACAGCAGAACACTTACACCGCAGAGTTGAGAAAATGAGGGGTCTCGAATCTGTTAAGATCCGTACCATATTGGCTACCTTGGAAGGGTATTGTCTTTTAACCCGGACAGGGTTGGGTGAAAGTATAGGAATCGAACCTACAACACATCGATTATGAGTCGATTGCTCTACCAGTGAGCTAACTTCCTGGGGTTTGATACAGGAGTCGAACCTGTGACGCATCGATTAAGAGTCGATCGCTCTACCAACTGAGCTAATCAAAGGATATAGTTTAAATTACTCGGCGGTATACGCTTGTATCAGAGATTAGCGCACCAGTTAGGCTTATGGAACCTAAACCATAGCTTTGTAACTTTGTTACTATACCAGTTCAAATTTAGCACAGGTAAATAGCTGTCATTTATTCTTTGGGAATTCCTAGATGATCCCTCAAATCAACGTAAGGCGCTCTATTACTTTTACTTAAAGGTTGCCGCCAAGCCAGGAGATTATTTAGCGCTTGAACGCCATCTTCATTAGGTTTGAGAGTCAATATCAACTTTTCACAGCGTCCATTGACTTGATTGGCGGTACAAATCACATTTTGTCCGTTCATTTTGCCGACAGTAATAAATCTCAAGTCTCTGTTGCGACGGTAATTGTCCAAACGTTGGCTTACGTCTTGACAGCGCGTTACTTTATTGTAGCCAGCATCTCTGAAGTAATTGGAAGTCCAGCGAATCCAAGGTTCACTAACACCTCTAGAATTTGTGTACACTGTCACGGGTTTGTTTCCTGAAGTGTCACAATAAAATCCTCGCCTACTTTCAGCTTGACTTGGCTGATTGATAGTTGCAGTCGCGCTGAGGGCAATTCCACCTGCAACCAAAACATTTGTCAATGATGCCAATTTCATGAGTATCTCTCAAATGTTGAGTAAAAAGTTTTTATTTGCCTTGTATTTGGAACTCTTCCTACTTCATTTAGTAGGGAGATGATCGGAAGATTTAACTTCTTATATCCCAATTGCTTGGGATTTTAGACGTTTTTACTTGTATATATAATGAGCCGCAACCCACTTGCGACCATGATTTGTTTTTTCCCAATGTGCAGGAACCAATACTTTCTTTTTGACTGGTGGTGTATAACGCTTAATTTGTGGTGGTTTTTTTGCTATTATTTGAGCGGGTCTATTAATAGCGTGGGGCTTCACAATAACTTGTAATGCTGATGCTTGTGAAGGAATAGAAGTAACAGCAAATGGTACAAGAAGTGCTACACCGGCAAGAATTTGTTTGATATTCATCACTAAGTCTCCTTTGGTAAACTGCATGATTAAAGTTCAATAAACTTTAATCTGGTTGATATCTCATGTTTATAAGCATAAGAGTTAAAACAGCTATGAACTAGTGATAAAAGTAACTAATTGGATTATGACTTAAGTAATCTCTGATGTCAGGATTCTCAGTTTTGAATCATGAATGAACCTTATTCTGTCAATGCCATGTACTACTGAAGGGAAGATAAAAATGGCTATGATGGCGAGCAAATAAGCTCAGAAAAGCAGAAATGCTATATATATACTACAAATTTTTTTTACTCTGCCGGTGCAGGTGTTTACAGTTTAGGTGTGGGCAACGACCTGCTAAGGCATGTTTTTAAACTAAAAACGTAGTTGGAGTTAAGCGTTCGCATAGGGAAGCGCAACCCAACAAAGCAACGTCTAAATATCATCTGACTGAAGTCGCAACATATCACGCATAAAAATCACCAATCTTGGATAAGTTTGATAAAATTGCTTTTCGTTGTTGAACTGGTGACTTTCATAAAAGACATTGTTCCCAGTTGATATTTCAAGAATATCCATCTCACAAGCTCCTGACTCCCAAACCGTCACTCTACCGAGATGTAATGAACTCTCAAAGTCAAGACGCATAGCTGAATTATCACTAAGTTCACAATAAGTCAGTGTATATTCCAGTCGATAAGCAGCAAAACGCGATCTTAATCCTGATTGAAATCGGTCAAAACCTCGTTCTGAAATTAGCTGTGTTAGTGGATCTAGACTCATTCTTTATATTGAAAGTAGGAGTATTATCAATTTGCTCCAACTCCGCAAAAAATAATTACCTCAAATACAATGTCTGCAATGGGGTACGCCTACACCTGTTATTGCCTACATCAATTATCCCTGCTACCTTGTGGTTTAGTCTGGGAAAGCTAGACCAGTCATAGGGTCGCGGATATATAATCCTAATGTGAGACTACGCATCGCTTCATCCCAAACGGGTATTAATTGTTCTGCTTGATCTACCCAATAATCGAATGTAATCAAGCACTGAACATTTGACCCCAAACCAATGCAAGTTCGTGAAAATGCTTCCCGTGGTTCTTCTTGAACATCAATGAACTTCATCTCTGTCCAGACAATTCTGGCGGTTTGGCGTTTTATGGTAATAATTTCTCCCCTAGCAATGACGTTGCGACTGTCGTCTTCCAGTATTTTCTTCAATGTAGATTTTAGCGGAAACTGGCTCCAGTCGTTGGGTGGCAGGCGATTAAAAGATACTTCTAGGCAGCAATCATCGTTGGGCGGTTTTTTATCGAGGAACTTGAAAGATTTTTCTTGTGGCTCAAGAATCCAATCTTGGGGAACATTGAAGCGAACAGCGCCTCGATCTGCTACAAATATTTTGTAACCTGATGGAGATTCCCAACGATGATCGGGTTTTAATTCAAGGGTTTCTTTGATCCACTGGAGATTGCTTTTTTTACGCTTTGCCATAGTGTTTCTGCATTTTCTGCTAGAGAGGGCGACGCGAAATAGCTCATCGTAGACATTGCCCTTTTTGTTAATTTTATCAAATTGCAAGGGTTTTGAATAAGGGATTTCCAAGAAATAAATTATCCAATAGACGAACCACAGAGACAAGGCAGCGCGTTCTTAGTGCAAGTAAGCACTATTTTATACAATCTCTGCTATGCATCAACAGAGAATTTACGGTTATTAAGATGGCAAATGGTGATGTTCAGCTTGCATTAGACAGATTTCACTTTATTTAGCCCAACCTACTCCTAAAGATAAATCTACTGCAACACATACAGTAATTAAAAAAACTAATTTAAGCAATTACTAAATTTTATTTTATTGCCGAAAAAGTTAAAAATTTAGATGTATTTATCTACCATATAGTTAAATATATTCCTTGAGAAGGATGTTTTTTTTAAGAAGTTACTTTTATTAGACCATAGGTTGACAAGAAATAGTAGATATACATTTGATTCAATGATATTCATCAGATAAATATTAAAAATCTTAGTCTTTTGTTAATGTTTACTAGTTATACTGCCAGAGTAGTGAATAAAAATTCGGATTTGAATATCTAGGGATAATTGTGTCATCCAGGAAAAATGCCCTAGATTTATACCCAAGCTGCAAAATTTAGCCGAAACCAACTACTAAATAGGTAAATCTTTAAGGGAATAACCATGAGTTATACTATCGAGTCCGCACGCAATATTTTCTCTAGCACTCAAGTGGCAGATGCTGTTCCAGCCACTACAGCAAAGTTTGCTGAACTCAACATTGACGATCAATTGGCATTTCTCTGGTATGCCTACGCTGAACTAGGTCGTACAATTACTCCAGCTGCTCCCGGAAAAGCAAATCTGCAATTAATGGAGGGTATATTCAACGAAATTAAGCAGATGTCTCATGAAGAACAAACGCAATTAATGAGAGATTTAGCGAGTAATGCTGACACTCCCATCAGCCGTTCTTATGCATACTTTGGTGTCAACGCTAAGTTGGGATTCTGGTGGCAGTTAGGAGAGTGGATGAAACAGGGTATTGTCGCTCCTATGCCAGTTGGCTATCAAATGTCAACCCAAGTTAAAGCAGTGCTAGAAGCTGTTCAGAGAATCGATCAGAGTCAACAAATTACTGTACTACGCAATACTGTAGTAAATATGGGATTTGATCCGTCTCTGGCTGATAAAAAACAGGCAGAAGTCATAAACTTTAAGTTCCCACGTTCATCCCTAAGTCCCCAATTTACTATTGAGGGAGTTACAGAACCAACGGTGCTGAAATACATTGAAGCTATGAATGCAGATAACTTGGAAGCGGCTGTTGCTTTATTTGCTACCAATGGTGCGCTGCAACCACCCTTCCAAAAACCAATTGTTGGTCGAGAAGCGATTACTTCTTATCTCCGAGATGAGGGACAAGGGTTAGTGATGAAGCCAACTAAAGGCGTTTCGGAAACTATAGAAGATGGTTATACACAGCATAAAATTACTGGTACGGTAGAAACTCCCTGGTTTGGAGGTAATGTTGGCATGAACATTGCTTGGCGATTTTTACTCGATCCTCAAGGTCAAATTTACTTCGTGGCTATTGATTTACTTGCTTCTCCCAAAGAACTGCTTAACCTAACTCGCAAGTAAAATTTATTTATTTCTTAAAATCGCCCTTCTCTAAGATGATGTTTTAAAAGGTTTTTTTGCTCCCATCGTTAGTAAAGGATTGCATCTTAGTCCATAGCCAAAATTTAATTTGGCGTTGTACTTAACCCAGTGTAGAACTGCAAAATTATAACTTTCGGGACTTTTAAAACATCCTCTAAGCGCCATGATGCTCATCAAATAAAATCTCAATCAATGCTCGGTTCACTTAGAACCGAGCTTCAGTGTATTCCCAATAACATACATATTGCACCCCCTACGAAGTTTTTCGCAGCAGTAATTCAATCGCGATCTCAAGCTACATCAAAGACTTACGCTTACTTAGCGCTCGCCTTTAGTTAGCAAAAGCAGCTTTGACTTATTCAAAAGCAGCTTTGACTTATTCATTTTGGTGTTTTCCGCAAGTAAAACAAGCTTTGACTTTCTCAAAAGCAGCTTTTGCTTTCTCATTTTGGTGTTTTCCGCAAGTAAAAGCAGCTTTGACTTTCTCATTTTGGTGTTTTCCGCAAGCAAAAGCAGCTTTGACTTTCTCAAAAGCAGCTTTGACTTTCTCATTTCAGTATTTCGCGCATTTATGACAGCGATCGCATTTGTAGCAAAAACTATTGCAGATTTGCTGAAATTCTCTCAGGCTAATTCATACGGAAATTATTTAAGGTAAAGAATATTAACTGTACTATATTCCCAGGTGTAGCTTATGGCTCGGAGAAAAAGAACCTCTTTAATATTAGAAAGAGCAGTGCGTCGTGCGGCTAGCATAAACTCTATCGATCCGAATTTAGATTTAGACAATGGACTAAACTTACCTGCCTTCTCAACTCTAATCGAAACAATGCGAAGTAGAGAAAATGCCTATAACACTGCCCTTTCCACCTTGGATAAATTGTACCGAGAAATGCTGGAAACAGAAGACAAGCTGGCAGATATGACAGAACACATGCTCATGGCAGTTGCAACTCGATATGGCAAAAGCAGTGTAGAGTACGGTATGGCGGGAGGAGTTCCTAAAAACCAGCGTCGTAAGGGATTACGAGGCGAGTCGCCAAGTCCCACTGATGAGCAATCGTCATTTGTTGCTACTGTGGAGAGCAAGAATGGAAAGAAACCAGTAGCGACAACTTAGGATGTGTGCGATCGCACTAAATTTTGTCAAGCCCAAATAATTGCATAGATGCAGCTTTGCGGGGACGAAACCTGCGATCGCTAATCAAATTTGACCTTATCCAGCAAAATATTTACCCGTAAGATTGGGTAGTAGTGGTGAAATTCAGCTTTTATATCATGTCCGCATAATTAGTTATGATTCCCACAGTCATTGCACCCCACCCCTTAATCCCCTCCCCGCAAGCGGGGAGGGGAGACAAAGCGCAGCTTTGGCGGGGTGGGGTTCTTCAGGTTTGATAAGTAATCAAGCGGACATGATATTATTGGATATTGGGGATATTTGATAGTGCATTGCACTTTGCGACAATGCACCTGACACCTGGACAAAAAAATTTAAACAAAGATGAGTCTCTAGACATATTGGGAACTATAGAAGTAAATCAAGTTAGCATCAACTTCCAGCTTCCAGCTATGAAGACTCACTACCCCAGCAAAGGTAAAGCTTTTCCTTTACAGATTGTCCTTGTTGTTCCCTTCCTTATCCAAATTTTTGCAGCAGTCAGTTTAGTGGGTTATTTGTCCTTTAAAAACGGAGAAAGAGCAGTTAACTACCTAGCAGAAAAGTTTATAGATCGCACCACTGAGGTAGTAGATGAACACTTAAAGTCTTATCTTTCCATTCCGCAAAGCCTTAATCAGATTAACGCAGATGCCATCCACAGGGGAATATTAGATGTGCGCGATCGCCAAACCCTTGGCAAGTATTTCTGGGATCAGATGCAGGTCTATGACCTGACTTATATTGGTATTGGACTAATAACGGGTGAAGGGCTGGGAGCCGCTCGTTATGATGGCAAGACGATCGTCATTGATGATTGGACTGCCAAGCCTCCTAATAATACTTTCACTTATGCCACAGATAATCAAGGTAATCGAACTCAGGTTAATGCTCGGTGGGATTGGAACAATTTCAGTGAATCTTGGTATACCCAACCCATCGCTGCTGGTAAACCTATTTGGGGAAAGATTGTAACTGCAAATCTTCCAACGGGCCCCTACATCAGCGCTTCTGCTAGTCGTCCTATCTATGATTCGCAAAATCGCTTGCTAGGAATGATTGCTACGGATATTCACCTGTCGAAACTCAGCGATTTTTTACATAGTTTGAATATTAGTCAGTCTGGGAAGGTATTTCTGCTGGAACGAGATGGCACATTAATCGCCAGTTCTGTTACAGAGAAGCCTTTTGTTCTTGTCAATGAGCAGATCCGGCGATTGAAAGCGATCGACAGTTCCGATCCAATGATACAAAACATTGCCAGACACCTCCAAACCTTCAACGGGTTTAAGTCCATCACTCAAGACACAGATTTTAAGCTTGAGGTGCAAGGAAAACGGCATTTTGTGGATGCCATACCTTGGCGTGACAAATATGGCTTGGATTGGTTGGTGGTAGTGAGTGTGCCCGAAGACACATTTATGGCGCAAATTAACGCCAACACGCGCACCACGATCGCACTTTGTTTTGGTGCATTAGTCATTGCCTCAGTGATGAGCGTGTTTACCTCTCATTGGATTGTCCGCCCGATTCTGCGGCTAAATTGGGCAAGTAAGGCAATGGCATCTGGCAATTTAGATCAGCAAGTAGAAACTAGCATTATTCAAGAACTTAATACTCTGTCTAACTCCTTCAACCAGATGGCAGGGCAATTGCACGAATCGTTTACTGCCTTAGAGAAAAGCAAGGAAGAACTTGAAGATCGAGTAGAAGAACGCACCACCGAACTCAAAAATGCATTAGAAGAATTGCAGCGCACTCAATCTCAAGTGATTCAAAGTGAAAAAATGTCTAGTCTCGGACAACTAGTTGCTGGAGTCGCACACGAAATTAATAATCCAGTCAACTTTATTCATGGCAATCTCGTTCATGTACAGCAATATACCCAGGATTTATTAGCGTTTGTGCAGTTGTATCAGCAGTATAATCCCAACCCTACGGCTGAAATTCAAACTCTTGCTGAAGATATCGATCTGGAGTTTTTGCAGTCAGACTTACCAAAAATATTGTCTTCTATGAAAGTAGGCACTGAGCGCATTTGCCAAATTGTACTGTCGCTACGAAACTTCTCCCGCATCGACGAAGCAGAATTTAAAAGCGTTGATATCCATGAGGGCATCCACAGTACCTTGATGATTTTGCAGCACCGCCTCAAAGCAAAACCAGAACAACCTGAAATTGAGGTAATTAAAGACTATGGCACTCTACCCCTTGTAGAATGCTATGCCGGACAACTCAACCAGGTATTTATGAATATCTTAGTTAATGCGATTGATGCGTTAGAAGAAAATAATACTAAGCGTACCTATAAGGAGATCGAGGAAAATCCCAGTCAAATTAAGATTCGCACATCTGTAGTTGATTCAAAATGGTTAGAAATTGCGATCGCTGATAACGGAGTTGGTATATCTAAAGAATTTCAGCAACGCATATTCGATCCTTTTTTCACCACCAAACCCGTTGGCAAAGGGACTGGAATGGGTATGTCTATCAGCTACCAAATCATCACAGAAAAACATGGCGGCAAACTAGAGTGCTTCTCAACTCCTGGAAAAGGAACCGAGTTTATCATTCAAATTCCTCTCCAGCTAAAGCTTCATGAAGTGGTTTAACTTGATACTGATTTGGAATTGTCAAGTTATCTAAGTAGTAGTATAATCTACAAGGTTTGGGCATCAACATATTATACAGTTGAACAGATACTTAAATCAGTAGTCCTATTTGTTAAAAAACCTATGAAGATTGATCGGTTGATAGAAACCTACGATCGCGGGGCGGTAGATTATGATGCAATTATGAAGCGTTATTGGCACATTGAGCGCGAACCGTTAATTGCTTCTTTGCAGCTTCAGCCAGGACAAACCGTACTAGATGCTGCGGTAGGAACAGGTCTTAATCTTCCAGCCTATCCTGAAGGTGTGCATGTCGTTGGTGTCGATCTTTCTCATAAAATGATGGATGAAGCACGTCAAAAGAACGTATCCGCAGACATCACCTTTAAGGTATCGGATATGTGCAATCTAGATTTTCCTGATAATAGTTTTGATGCAGCAGCGTCAGGATTTACCTTCTGTGTCGTTAAAGATCCAGTTCTTGCTCTTAAAGAAATCCTCCGAGTTACCAAACCTGGTGCATTTATTGCCATTCTCGATTACTGCAAATCCCAAGATCCAGAGATTCAGAAATGGCAAGAGTTAATAGCTGATGCAGCTTCACAGCTAGGCTTCCCCACTGGCAAAATCAAGTGGGATGCATTGATGGATTATGACGAATTGATTTACAACAGCAAGCTTCCCATTGAAGTGCTTGCGGACAATCGGATAGAAAATCCAAACCCGTTTTTGTGTGGTTGTCAATTACTGCTGAAAAATTCAAAAATTTAAAGGCAATAATATAGTCTCTGGTGCGTTACGGCTAATCCTAACTTTCTCAAAATCTCAAATTTTTGTATAGCCATAGCGCATCTTACTTAATATTTATTTTATAAAATAGACTGTCATCCAAAAATAAGCATAGTAAGGTGCGCTGCACTTGGCAACAAGACACCACCATCTACATCATTTAGGTTGACAGTAAGAATTCAGAATGCAGAAATCAAAATTAAGAAGATTTTGAGACTAAAGCTGAATAATTAAGAAGCTATAGCAGCCTTGATTGGATAATGATTATGACTTTTTAATTCTGAATTCTTACATTTTACAAGTGATTTTGAAACAGTTCTAGAACATGTTGCCAAGCATCAGGAGCAGCTTCGGGATTATAAATTGGGTTCTGGGTGATGAATGGATATTGGTCTTTAAAAAATCCGGCAAAGAATCCATGTCCAGCATTGTATCGGAATACACGATGATTGATTTGATGTTTCTTTAATTCTGCCTCAATTTGCTCGTTTTCTTCTTGCGAAACTAATGCATCTCTTGTACCAAAAAAAGCATAAATAGTACCTTGAATTTCCGAGGTGCGATTAATAGTTGGAATCTCTTCGCCATAACTAGAAGTAGTAATCCCACCACCATAGAAAGAAGCTGTTGCTTTGATATCGGGTAAAGTTGCAGCCATATAAGCAACATGACCGCCAAAACAGAAACCAATCACACCGATCGCATCATCTTTGACATTAGATAAAGTTTTGAGGTAAGCGATCGCAGCTTGAATATCGCTGAAAATCTCTTGATACTTAACTTGTTGATAATATTCCAAGCCTAGCCGATATGCTTCTGGGCTATAGCCAGCATCTTTTGGGCTAAAGTCAGCCTCAAAACCGGGAGCAGTACGTTGATACATCGCCGGAGCGATCGCTACATAACCTTGTTTAGCGATTAATTCGGTAATATCTCGAATATTACGATTGATTCCAAAAATTTCTGGAAAAACTATAACTGCGCCAAAGGTTCCATTTTGTGCTGGTTGAGCTAAGTAAGCATCGATTTCTAAGCCATTGTTAGGTACTTTGACATAAGAAGTGTGAATTTCGATGTTTGTTGTTTCTACCATCTTTGTTTCGGCTGCTTTTATACTAACTCATCTATTTTGACTGTTTTTTGATACCAATGGGTGATGTCTACAACGAGCAAAAACACCAAGGGTATTGCTCTACTCAATAGATATGATATTTCCAGAAATTTAAGTATGTGTTAGCCAGAACCTTTTTAGAGAGGTAGTTCTATTACCCATATCTATGCAAATCAGATGAATTTCTAACTTTTGAATAAATGGCATCTCAAACTTCTGGATGATACTAAGGGTTTTTGATTTGTGCGACCTTACATAGAGCAAGCAGAAAGACTCAAAATTAATAACCACAAGAAAAACAATGCCAGATCAAAGTTTTAGAACAAATATTCCCGAAATTGACCCAACAGAGATTGAAGATAATCGAACTGCGATCGCTGACGAACATCGCTCATTTTTAGAAAAAGTCCAGGTTAAAGCCGGATTTGCAGATCCCTATGATGCAAGAGACTTTACCGAAGTTGTGTTTCGCGTCATGCGCGACTTAATGACAACAGAAGCTAGCGATCGCGTCGCAGCAGAACTGCATACAGAGGCAGTGCCTACAGATGAGAAAGCGCTCCAGTTTGAAGTGTCCGATCTCTGGAAAGACACCAATCCAATTGTGGGATTTTTAAGCCGGGTTCGTCCACCTTGGAAAGGGCCAGGTATCTTCAATATCGATTCCGATCGCTTCCTGTTCCGAGTTGCTAATGAAAGTGGAATGCCGCGATCGGTCGAACGAGAGCAAGCGGTTAAAGCAGTGTTTTCTGCCACAAAAGACGAACTTTCCCAAGAGCGGATTCAGGAAATTGCTAGCTGGCTACCTGATTATGTCCGTCAGCTTTGGGAGCAAGCTTAATTAGAAGTATAGAAAAAGTCAAGCCTGTTTGCGATCGTTACCCGCAAACAGACTTTTCATAAAATACCAGTTGTGCATTTACTCGTCTGACTCTAGCAGTTGAGCAAGTTGATGTGCAGCTGCGTGAGAATTAAGTGGCGACCAAATAGGGTAAGTTGCTCCTTGCTCTAATGATGGCTCCTCATCCCTAGATAATTCTGAAACTAGAAACTGCATCACTTTCAGTTTGTCTGCACGAGTTAAATTTCGCAGGGTAGGAAATAGCTCTACGGCGTTCATAATTGTCATGCTGGAGATGAATCAAAATTTCTATCTTTACACAAATTTTATCAGGCTGCGTGGGAATTAAGCGGCTTTGAGATAGCGTGCGTTGCGCTTTGCGACAACGCACCCTACATTGGGGAATGGGATCTAAGGGAAAAGTGCATAGTGCCTACGCACTTTCAGCAAAACATATTCATTGTATTAAGCTTAAGAGAGAAGTTCGGATTAATCTATATGAATGACAAAAAACTAGGCTATGCCCAATATTATACTTACGAGGCAAGAAAAGATATGCGATGGTTACATCGTACTATTGAGTTGTTGCATCAACACCCGGAACGGGGAAAATATGAATCAGAAGAAGCAGGAGAGCTATTTACAAATGAGACGATAGGAGTAGGAAAAAAGTTAATTAAATTAATGGAGATAGAAAAACCAATATCAAAAGATATAAGCGAATTATACAATTTACTTAAATTTTACAAAGGTGTGCGTAATTACGATTGGGATGACATTTGTAAATATGTTGAAGAGTGGCATTGGGTCGCAAATATCTGGGATGATTTTGAGGGAATGATCGAATTAAATTTATGGAAAGAAGTTGAACCTAAACTTTATTCTATCGCCAAACCATTAATAGCAGAAGGTAAATTTATTCGCACTACTTCCAGTCCAGCACATTATGGCCATGTAGTATTCCATATTGAGCCGAAAATTGAAGACTAGACTATTCAAATTATCTGGCAGATTAACGATGAAAAAATTATTCCAGTTGATTATATTCCGGTAATTTTTGAAGGAATTATCGATGCCATAATTGAATATTTTCATAAGACAAATATTGCCCTAACATCTATGAAAATTATCGTGTACAATGGAAGTCATCACGAGGTTGATTCCAGACAAATTTCTTACCGAATAGCGGCAGCAATAGCTTGCCGTAAGGCTTTAGCAAATGCTGAATTCATTGGCATTCCCAGTCTTCGTACTTCAAACCATCAATACGGCTGAATTCGCGGGTGTTGTGGGTGACAAGTGTGAGATCATTTGCTAAGGCGATCGCAGCAATTAATAAATCATTTGCTCCAATTGGAGTTCCCAAAGCATTAAGACGAGCGCGAATATTTCCAGCTATTTTTGCAGCTTGACGATCCAGTGATAAATCAGCAAACTCAGCAAATAAATTTTCTAGATGAGTGAGGTTTCTATCAACGTTTGCGCTTTTGTAGGCTCCGTAATACAATTCGCTATAAACAACTGTACAAATGTAAATTTCTCTAGAAGGAATTAATAAAGTTTTTTGGGCGACAGGTGAATTTGGTGAATTCAGAATTTGGATACACGCATTTGTATCTAGGAGGTAGGCCATTGAATCTCCTCCCGTTCCTCAAAGGGAAGTTGTTCTGGACGTTCAAGCGGATCGCCTTCCCAACTACCTATTACTTCTTCAACAAATTTACGAGAGTATCCTAGTTCTTCCGGCGTTTTGGTTGGAGACTGTGAAGATTTTGGTATAACAGGTTGAAAGACAATCACTACATCTAATTCTTGGTTGGTAATTTCCGGTGGAAGCTGGATTTGCAGAATTCCATCATCACCAATATATGTTCTAATCTTAATGCTTTCCATAACTGACCTCCTAGCTTATTATATTATCAATATTTGGGCAAGTTTAACTTTGTTTATAAACCATTTCCATTTTCAACTTCTCAATCTCCAATCTCAACTTGTCATTCTCCATCCTCAACTTAGCATTCTCTTCTCTAATCAACTCAACTTCATTTCTCTTACTCAAAGCCTGATTAATCGCCAACTTTCGCATATCTAGAGAAAACCAACGCTGATAAGTTTGCGTATGAACTTGCACACTATGTCCCAAATTATCAGCCGCCGCTTTAATTGGTATTCCCAAAATATGCGCCCGAATTGCCCAAGCGTGGCGTAAATCATAGGGTTTAAAATCCAATCCTATTTTGCGGAACCACCAGCTAACTCGCTGTGTTAACGCCGTTATATCTGCATGATTAGTGTTATCTTTTTTAGCGATCGCACTCCCCAACATCTCCAAAAATTTAGGATTTCTCAAATCAAAGTCATCAATCCATTGTCTATATAATGGTAATGCTTCTCTTTCCCCAGTCTTACAATCTTTATGAACTTTCCAGGTTAAATCTGTATTTTCTTTACTCAACCACCAATCGATATTAGGATTAATAAAAAGTTCTCGTGGACGTAAACCAAAAACTGCTAACATTCCATACGTCCAGCGCCAAAGTTGCCAGCTATCTTGAACATTTTGATTTACTTGATTACCTCTATTATTCAAATAATCTTCAAATTTGATAATTCCATCAGCTATTTCCGCATCTGTAGGGATAGTGCGGGAGTTATTCTCAGGCATTTTGGAATATTTAGATAAATCGATTTCGATTTTAAATGTCATGCAAAATGCCGATATAGCTCTAGCTGCATTATACTTAGCCCATTCCTTATCGATGTGCTCAATTGAGCTTATCAAATTTTCTGCGATCGCTAAATCTTTAGGATTCGTAAATCGTTTAGTTCGGGAAAAGTAATAAAAAAAAGTATGTTCGCTTTTAGTAGTTCTTTTATGAGTCTTAAAATACTCGGCTTCAAATTCTTCGAGTAATTCTCCTATAGTCTTAAATTCTTTTTTAATTGCCTCATTACCTAAATATTTATCATTCCACTCAAAAGTTTTACGAGCGATTAACTTCCCTAATTCATAAGCTTCTTCCTCAGCCGTTTTCAGTCCATCCAAGTTAGAGGGAATATTTAAACTGATATTGTATTGCTTTCTACCAGTACCATTGCTATCTTTATCTCCCGGCTTAATTGGTAACGTCGCCCGTAATTGCAGACTTCCATTCGATTCTCTAATTGTCACCTTTGCCTTTGCAGACTTCAAACGCAGATTAACTTTCTCTAATTCTAGTACTACTTTCGTTCTCATGTGTTCTTTTTGCTGCTGTGCTTGCAGAGATGAGCAAAAAAACGGGCGATTTTTTAATCACCTTGGCTCAGGACAACATTTAGATGATGCGTGATATCATGTCCGCTTCATTGCTTATTAAACCCGAAGAAGCCCACCCTGCCAAAGCCTATCTTTGCCTCCCTGCCCCTAATCCCCAGAGGGGGCCCCGAGTTCCCCGCAAGCGGGGAGGGGTTCTTTTATTATGGGTAATTTAGCGGACATGATATGAGTCCTGAACCTAATTATGCTGTGTTTTTAGCCTATATTTAGTCTAAAAATAAATGTGCTATTAGCGAACAATGTTTATCGCTCACATTGCTTACTGCAAACATTAGGCTGTTGAAAATAATTAAACCACCAAAAGGATTACTCCGGCCCTTATCACGGTTATGACGGCTTCGCCATCTTCGCACGTGACATGGACTTGGCACTCAACAGCCCAACCTGGGGATTAATTGGCGCTCCTTGGAATGAAAAAGCTAACGCTAAGAAGGCTGAAGCTAAGGCTAAGGCTGCCGTTTAGGGAAATGGGAGAGTGAGATAAGTAAGGATAACCTGGGGCTAAAACCCCAGGGGGGAGTTGGGAATCCAAATTTCAAAATTGAAAGATTAAAAATTCGTTTTGATTTTTGCATTTTGAATTTTGAATCATATTCCCACTCCCGCCTTAAATCTTCATTCCTCAATCAGTAAAGAATTCAGTAACCTTGGAGATCCAGAAATGCCTCAGAATCCAGAAAAAATTCAAGATCACGTCGAGTTATTCCACCAACCAGAGTACCAAGAGCTATTTGAAAACAAAAAGCAGTTTGAAAACGGTCACGAAGCCGAAGAAGTCCAACGGGTTGCAGAGTGGACAAAGGGTTGGGATTATCGTGAAAAGAACTTCGCTCGTGAAGCTTTAACCGTTAACCCTGCTAAAGGTTGTCAACCATTGGGAGCAATCTTTGCTGCTGTTGGTTTTGAAGGTACTCTACCTTTCGTTCAAGGTTCTCAAGGTTGCGTTGCTTACTTCCGCACCCACTTAACCCGTCACTACAAAGAGCCATTCTCTGGTGTATCTTCTTCAATGACTGAAGATGCAGCCGTGTTTGGTGGTCTGCAAAACATGATTGACGGCTTGGCGAACTCTTACACTCTCTACAAGCCTAAGATGATCGCTGTCTGCACCACCTGTATGGCAGAAGTAATTGGTGATGACTTACAGTCTTTCATCAACAACGCTAAGGAAGCTGGTTCAGTTCCTCAAGATTTCCCAGTACCTTACGCTCACACTCCTAGCTTTGTCGGCTCCCACATCACTGGTTACGACAACATGATGAAGGGAATTCTTTCTAACTTGACCGCAGGTCATAAGAAAGAAACCAGCAATGGTAAAATCAACTTCATTCCAGGTTTTGACACCTACGTAGGTAACAACCGCGAAATCAAGCGGATTGCTTCTTTGTTCGGCTTTGACTACACAATTCTAGCCGACAACAGCGACTACCTCGATTCACCAAACACAGGTGAATTCAATATGTACCCAGGTGGTACAAAGCTAGAAGATGCAGCAGATTCAATCAATGCGAAAACTACGATCGCTCTGCAAGCACACTCCACCCTCAAAACCCGCGAGTATATCGAAAAAGAGTGGAAGCAACCAACCTCAGTTTCCCGTCCTTGGGGCATTAAGGGTACTGATGAGTTCTTGATGAAACTCAGCGAATTGAGTGGTATCCCAATTCCCGAACAATTGGAAATTGAACGCGGTCAGGCAGTTGATGCCATGACTGACTCCCACTCATGGCTTCACGGCAAGCGCTTCGCTATCTACGGCGAACCAGATTTAGTATACTGCGTAGTTGGCTTTATGCTAGAAATGGGTGCTGAACCTGTGCATATCTTGGTTCACAACAGCAACGAAGTATTTGAAGCAGAAATGAAAGAACTGCTTGCTTCTAGCCCCTTTGGTAGCAATGCAACTGTTTGGCCTGGTAAAGACCTGTGGCACATGCGTTCTTTGATGTTCACCGAACCCGTAGACTTGCTCATCGGTAACAGCTACGGTAAGTACCTGTGGCGCGACACCAAGACTCCCTTAGTGAGAATTGGCTATCCTATCATAGATCGTCACCACTTACACCGCTACACCACCATCGGTTATCAAGGTATAATCAACCTCCTTAACTGGGTTGTAAATACCCTGTTTGAAGAAATCGATCGCAACACCAATATTCCTTCTAAGACAGATATTTCCTACGACTTGATTCGTTAGAAATTGCGTAGAAACACAACGTGTTAATTAAAGGGTAAAGAAGGGGAATAGGGATTGGGGACTGGGGACTGGGGACTGGGGATTGGGAAAACGCCCAATACCCAATACCCCTGCCCAAGACCTAATTCCCAATCCCCAACTCCCCTTTTTCTTGATAGCATTTACCCAAGGGATTTATACATGGAAACCATCAATCACACTCACGAACACACTCACACTCATCCTCATCCTAATTACCATCCACCTAATCAGAAAAAACCAGGGTGGTTCCACAATCTTCTTAATCCGTTGCGGCGTGTAGTGGATGGAATTCAGGTTAAAAATAATCGCATCGCTCATCTAATTTGCCAAACAATTCCTTGTTGTTGTCCCTTTGAGCGACAAATTAAATTATTTGGGAAGTCTATTGATATCCCACCACTATGTAAACTCAATCCTTTATATGACGAATTTGTAGGATTGCGTTTCCGCGCTCTATCTTACCTTGCCGATGTATGTGGAGAGGATGTCACTAAATACATTTGTTAGTCATTGGTCATTGGTCATTAGTCATTGGTCATTAGTTATTGGTCATTAGTTGTTAGTTATTCAAAGGACAAATGACAAATGACAAAGGACAATTAACAATTAAGAGAAGAGAGATGAAAAGCACCCAAGGTAAAATCAACGAACTGCTGACTGAGACAGGATGCGAGCATAATCAGCACAAACAAGCGGAAAAGAAAAATAAATCATGCGCCCAACAGGCACAACCAGGCGCGGCTCAAGGGGGCTGTGCCTTTGATGGTGCAATGATTTCTCTAGTACCGATCGCAGATGCAGCGCATCTAGTCCACGGGCCGATCGCCTGTGCTGGTAATTCCTGGGGCAGTCGTGGTAGTCTCTCGTCTGGCCCTCTACTCTACAAAATGGGCTTTACGACTGACTTGGGTGAAAATGATGTCATCTTTGGCGGCGAAAAGAAACTCTACAAAGCGATTCTGGAACTCAAAGAGCGCTACCAACCCGCAGCAGTATTTGTCTATGCCACTTGCGTTACAGCCTTAATTGGCGATGATATGGATGCTGTCTGCAAAGCTGCGGCTGAGAAAATTGGTATTCCTGTTGTTCCCGTCATTGCCCCAGGATTCATTGGCAGTAAAAATCTGGGCAACCGTTTTGGCGGTGAAGCTTTGTTAGAATATGTTGTCGGAACAGCAGAACCGGAACATACAACGCCCTATGATATTAACTTAATCGGTGAATACAACATCGCCGGTGAAATGTGGGGAGTAACACCACTGTTAGAAAAGTTAGGCATCCGTATTCTGTCTAAAATTACGGGCGATGCTCGCTACGATGAAATTCGCTACGCCCACCGCGCCAAGCTCAACGTCATGATCTGCTCGCGAGCGCTGCTGAATATGGCGAGAAAGATGGAGGAGCGTTACAACATCCCTTACATTGAAGAGTCTTTCTACGGCATCGATGATATGAATCGCTGTCTGCGAAATATCGCTGCTAAATTAGGTGACGCTGATTTACAGGAGCGGACAGAAAAGCTTATTGCAGAAGAAACGGCTGCTTTAGATTTGGCACTGGCTCCTTATCGCGCTCGACTCAAAGGTAAGCGGGTTGTGTTGTATACAGGTGGTGTTAAGAGTTGGTCGATTATCTCGGCTGCTAGAGACTTAGGCATTGAAGTTGTTGCTACTAGTACTCGGAAAAGTACTGAAGAAGATAAAGCCAAAATCAAGAAGTTGCTCGGCAACGATGGCATCATGTTGGAGAAGGGCAACGCTCAAGAATTGCTACAAGTGGTTAAAAACACTCGCGCAGATATGCTGATTGCTGGTGGACGTAACCAATACACCGCTTTGAAAGCTCGAATTCCTTTCCTTGACATCAACCAAGAACGTCACCATCCTTATGCAGGTTATGTGGGAATGATTGAGATGGCGCGGGAATTGTACGAAGCTCTGTATAGCCCGATTTGGGAACAAATACGCAAACCCGCTCCTTGGGAAGAAGAGGAAGAAGTTTAATGGCGATCGTTACCACTTCTAACAAAGCACTGACAGTTAATCCCCTCAAGCAAAGTCAAGCTTTGGGCGCAACCTTAGCCTTTTTGGGATTGAAAGGGACAATGCCCTTATTCCACGGTTCTCAAGGTTGTACTGCTTTCGCTAAAGTTGTCCTAGTGCGGCATTTCCGGGAAGCGATTCCCCTAGCTACGACGGCGATGACGGAAGTCACTACTATCTTGGGTGGTGAAGAGAATGTGGAGCAAGCAATTCTGACTCTGGTGGAAAAGGCTAACCCAGAAATTATTGGTTTATGTAGTACTGGGTTAACGGAAACTAGAGGCGATGATATTGAAGGTTTTCTTAAGGAAATCCGCGATCGCCATCCCGAATTGAATGATTTAGCGATCGTTTTTGCCCCCACCCCAGATTTTAAAGGTGCGTTACAAGATGGCTTTGCTGTCGCTGTCGAAAGCATAGTTAAGGAAATTCCTCGCGCGGGTGGACTCAGGACTGAACAAGTCACGATTTTGGCGGGTTCTGCTTTCACACCTGGGGATGTACAGGAAATCAAAGAGATGGTCACGTCTTTTGGACTAGTGCCGATCTTTGTACCTGACCTTGGCGCTTCTCTAGATGGACATTTAGAGGATAGTTACAGTGCGGTTACAGTCAGTGGGACTACCTTAAAACAGCTACGAGAAGTCGGTAGTTCTGCCTTTACCCTGGCATTGGGTGAAAGTATGCGGGGGGCTGCGAAGATTCTGGAAGAACGCTTTGGCACGCCTTACGAAGTGTTTAGCGAACTGACTGGATTAGAACCAGTAGATGAATTTATCCAAGCATTGGCGATTCTGAGCGGTAACAGCGTACCCGAAAAATACCGCCGCCAACGTCGTCAGTTGCAAGATGCAATGCTGGACACCCACTTTTACTTCGGTGCAAAAAGAGTTTCCTTAGCACTGGAACCAGATTTGCTGTGGTCAACCGTGCATTTCCTGCAATCGATGGGAGCGCAAATTCATGCAGTGGTGACAACCACGCGATCGCACCTCTTAGAAAAACTCCCGGTTAAAAGCATTACCATCGGCGACTTGGAAGACTTTGAGAGTTTAGCGGGCGGTTCTGATTTGCTGATTGGTAACTCGAATGTGGGTGCGATCGCTAAACAGCTCTCAATTCCTCTTTATCGTCTAGGATTGCCCATTTATGACCGCTTAGGTAATGGACAATTTACCAAAGTTGGTTATCGAGGCACGATGGAGCTTTTATTTGGCATCGGCAACCTATTTTTAGAGGCAGAAGAAGCGAGAGTTAAACAATTCCAAGAGTTCGGAATTGTGAGCGCTGAGTTTTGAATTCACACTTGAAATTCAAAACAGTTCAGTTAAAAGTCGATCCTCCCTAACCCTCCTCAAAAAGAGGGAATGAAGCCAATCTTAAGCCCCCCTTTTTAAGGGGGGTTGGGGGGATCTTCCGAGGCTAAATATTACTAACTGAACCGGATTGCTTCAAAATTCAAAACTTAGGAGAATTACGATGAAAATTGCCTTCACCACAAGTGACCGAGTTCATATTAACGCCCACTTCGGATGGGCAAAAATGATTGATGTTTACGAAATTTCCGATGAGGGATATCACTTCGTAGAAACCCTCAACTTTGAAGGCGAACTCAAAGAAGATGGGAATGAAGACAAAATCAACCCAAAACTTGAGGCAATAGGCGACTGTACGATTATTTATGTAACAGCAATTGGTGGTAGCGCCGCCGCTCGGTTAATCAAAAAAGGTGTCACCCCAGTCAAGGCGCGATCGGAAGAAGAAGAAATTAGTGAAGTGCTAAATAAGCTAGTGAAAACCCTCAAAGGTAATCCTCCACCTTGGTTGCGTAAAGCTTTACAGCCAAAAACCACAAACTTTGCTGATGAAATTGAAGACGAAGCAAAAGTATGACCACAAATAATAGTGTTAACGGAACTGCTACAACAGAAGTCTTGAACTCACCTTTCCTGAAGGTATTAATCAAACAAATCCGTGGTCAAGACAGTTATGGAGTTTATCGTACTTGGTCGGATGAATTGATTCTCAAACCCTTTATTGTCACCAAACAAAAGAAACGGGAAATCTCCGTTGAGGGTGAAGTCGATCCGATCACACAAGCACGAATTATGGCATTTTTTCGAGCTGTAGCGGCTGGGATTGAACAAGAAACAGGTTTAATATCCCAGGTTGTGGTTGATTTAAGCCATGAAGGATTTGGCTGGGCGCTAGTTTTTTCTGGTCGTCTCTTGCTAGCTGTAAAAACTTTGCGAGATGCTCAACGCTTTGGCTTTGACTCAGTAGAGAAATTAGCAGAAGAGGGAGAAAACTACGTCAAAAAAGGTCTTGATTTAGCGAAACGCTTTCCTGAAGTTGGCAACCTGTAACAATTTTAGATTTTGGATTTTGGATTTAAGTCTTAATCACTAGTTTCATCACCATTTGATTAAAACAATATTATCCAATCCAAAATTTAAAATCTAAAATCTAAAATCCAATGTGGAGTGGCTGATTGTGCAAGCAGAAGAAACGAGTATTGAGGAAATACAAGGAAAAATCAGACGGCTCAACAGCAAAGCAGGTCAAATGAAAATGGATCTGCATGATTTAGCCGAAGGACTGCCAACAGATTACACACAACTTATGGATGTTGCCGCTGCAACTTATGAAATCTATCGCCAGTTAGATGAACTTAAGCAACATCTGAAACAATTGGAGAATGCGAAATGACTGGAACAATTGATGAATTAAAGAAGCTCGTAGATGCAGAAGAATTTTTTCAATTCTTTAATATGTCCTACGATGTAGAAGTTGTGAATGTCAATCGTCTACATATTCTGAAAAAGTTTTCTCAATACATACAGGAAATTGATAATAATTCTCCTGACTTGAGCCAAGAAGAGAAACTCAATCAATATTCTTTAGCTTTGCAAAAAGCTTATCAGGTATTTATCGAATCAACACCTCACGAACAAAAGCTGTTCAAAGTGTTTAACGACAAGCCGAAAAATGTAGTCACACTGACAGAAATCACTTCTGATTAGGAGGTATAAATTGGTTAACCTAACGCCTACCGAATTAGAACGCTATCGTCGCCAAATGATGCTTCCGAATTTTGGCGAAGCAGCACAGAAACGCTTGAAGTCAGCGACAGTTTTGGTTACAGGTGTGGGGGGATTAGGCGGTACGGCGGCGCTTTACTTAGCAGTAGCGGGCGTTGGGCGGCTAATCCTAGTCCGGGGTGGTGACTTGCGGCAAGATGATATGAATCGTCAGGTTCTCATGACTGATGATTGGGTAGGTAAGCCAAGGGTATTCAAAGCTAAAGAAACTCTGGATGCGATTAATCCTGATGTCCAAGTGGAAGCTGTTCATGATTACATCACCCCGGAAAATGTAGATTCGTTAGTGCAATCTGCTGATATGGCTCTTGATTGCGCCCACAATTTTACAGAGCGCAATTTGTTAAATGAAGCCTGTGTGCGATCGCGTAAGCCAATGGTAGAAGCCGCAATGAATGGCATGGAGGCTTACCTAACGACGATTATTCCTGGTGTGACTCCTTGTTTATCTTGTCTGTTTCCAGAAAAGCCTGATTGGGATCAGCGTGGCTTTTCAGTTCTAGGCGCTGTTTCTGGAACACTAGCTTGTTTAACAGCACTGGAAGCTATCAAGTTGATCACCGGGTTTAGTCAGCCTCTATTATCGCAATTGCTGACAATCGACCTCAATCGGATGGAATTTGCTAAACGCCGTTCTCACCGCGATCGCTCTTGTCCAGTATGCGGCAATAGTGCGCCTTGGAGACACGCGCAATCCAATTCTATGGAACCTACAGGGATTGCACAAAATACTTAATTTTGTCATTGGTCATTAGTCATTGGTCATTAGTGAATAACAAAGGACAAAGGACAAATGACGAAGGACAACTGACAACCCACACCTGAAATCAGAACAACCAATCGCTACAAATCAGGAGAACTGATGGCCGTTATTTTATCAGAAAAAGCAGAATTTCATCTGCGGGCATTCCTCAAAGGTTCCGCACCCGATGCTAATGGCGCAACTAAAGGTGTTCGCATCTCGGTAAAAGATGGTGGTTGCAGTGGCTATGAATATGCAATTGATATCACCAGCAAGCCCCAACCAGATGATCTAGTAAGTCAGCAAGGCAAAGTACTAGTTTACGTCGATGCCAAAAGTGCGCCGTTATTAGACGGAGTTATCGTTGACTTCGTTGAGGGAGTGATGGAAAGCGGTTTCAAATTCATCAACCCCAATGCAACTGATACCTGCGGTTGTGGAAAGTCCTTCAAAACAGACGACGGTACGCCTACTGGTGTACCTTGCAGCTAACATCATTCCGTTAGCGCTAAGTCAATTTTAGAAGCACTCCGCAGAATTTCAATGCCCTTGAGGTAGATTCTAGTTCGTGTTGCATCCCTTACCCCTATAGAGAAGCTGACTAAACTTAGCATCTCTGTAAGAAGAAGGGAAGCAAAAAGTAGGATAGGTTGCTCAAAAACTTCAGAAATTAGACCAACTGTATAACGTTTGAGGAGAATCGGAAAATGGCTTCCTACCAAGTTAGATTAATCAACAAAAAAGAAGACATCGACACCACAATTGAAGTTGACGAAGAGACCACCATCTTAGAAGCAGCAGAAGAAAATGGTATTGAGTTGCCCTTTTCATGTCATGCAGGTTCCTGCTCTAGCTGTGTTGGTAAAGTTGTCGAAGGTGAAGTGAATCAAGACGATCAAAACTTTTTAGATGACGATCAGGTTTCTAAAGGATACGCTCTACTTTGTGTAACTTATCCTCGTTCTAATTGCACAATTAAGACTCATCAAGAAGCATATCTGGTCTAAGTTACTACTTTGGTTGCTGCCTTTAGCGACCAAATAAAACATGAAGGATGAAGGATGAAAATATACTTCCTTCTTCCTTTCACAATTCCTAATTTATAATTAAAATGTTTACCAGCTTTAGTGTTACTGGCTGTTCATTAGAGTTATTGAGAACAGGAGAGCGAGGAATCGTAATTTTCTGCAAAACTCAGGATGAAACAATCTTGAAAAAACTTATATCAATGGGAATAATAACAGGAACTCATATCATTTTCAAGCAAGATTTTCCCTCTTTTATCCTCAATATCAATAACAAAGATTTTGTACTAGATTTAGAAAGTGTCCGAGCGATTTATGTTCGCGTTATTGATAATTCCATTAATTAGCATTTATGTATAGCCTTACTTAATTATTTATGAGAAATAAAATCCCCGACTTTTTAAATAAGTCAGGGATCTATGATTTTCAATTATTAAAAATCTAATATGATTGCTGTAATTACACTAAACTAAGCTATTGCATTCTTTTGGTCACTAAATTATATAAATGCAATTTGATCTGAAAAATAGAGTGGCTTGCAAAAGAAGCCAACTCTATTTTTTAATCAACAGCAACTATCACATCTGATGATTTAATCACGGCATAAGCCTGCTTACCTTCTGCAAGTCCTAGCTTTTCTGCTGATGATTTTGTGATTATTGACACTAGCTCTACTCCTGGCGCTAGTTCTAAAGTTATCTCGGTATTAACTGAACCATGCACAACTTTTTTGACAGTACCCTTAAGAGAATTACGAGCGCTAATTTCCATGTTTTACTTCGCTAATTTAAACTATTTATACTTTAGTAAGTTAGCAAGTTTTGATTTTAAAACTAGCTTTCTTTAAGATATCTTAATAATTTTGAAATAATCCTCATTTACTTAACAGTAGTATCTCTGCTTGACAAGAATTACAAAAATGGTTGGGGCAGTCATTTGCTGCAAAAAGTAAGATAAAAAATAAAAAAAACTAACTATTGATGGATATTATCATCAATTTAACACAGTTATTTTAATTATGTATAAGTACTGAGATTTTTAATAGTTCTATATTTATAATAACTAGACTAAAAAGAGGTTTATATTGTGCAGCATCAAGTTAATACAACAAGGTCAAATCTATTTTTTGAACATTTAAGTCCAGTTATAGGTGTAGGATTTCCTATTCCTAAAGACTGGTTGCCAATAACAAGTTTTCCCTTACTTATTCTAGTAGGTATGACTGGAGTGGGAAAAAGCACAATCACAAAAGCTTTGGCTGAAGAAGGCTTGGATTTTACACTTTTACCTAATCGTCGTGTTTTAACCGAACGCGTGATAATTGCACCAATGTTAAAAATGCAAGAGAAACTCGTGCAACCACATTGCCGGATTAAACGTTTAACTTATACTCGCCTTTATCGAGAATACTTTCCTGGTGGAATGGGTCACATTTTAGCTTCTCTACACATCAATCCACAAGAAGTCAACTCTATGTTAGTTTTCGATAGTTTGCGTGGTGAAAATGAGGTTCGCTATGCAGCTACAGCTTTAAAAAATGCTAAATTTGTAATGTTGACCGCACCAAATACGGTGCGTTTAGAAAGGCTTCTAAAACGTCATGATTCTTTTGATCGAATTGCCGATCAAGAATTAGACGATCGTATGCAAATTATCCCAGAAGTACTGAGCAATTTTGCTAGTTTGGGCGTACCAGAGGCTTCTGCTTATTTTACTCCTAAAGAAGAACAACAAATCTTAGAACTTGTAAGCAAACAAGTTGTTACAGGTGTAGAATTGCGAGAAAAACTAAAAATATTTGTGGAAGAGAGTCAAAACTATGATTCGGTTCCGACAAAACATATTTTAGAAGCGATGGATACAAGCGATCGCTCTCTTATAATTGATACTATAACTAGTCCCCAAGAATCAGCCAAAGTAATTATTTCTCAATTATGCAAATCTGTTAATATAAAAACTAATAAGTGAATCTCCTTAGTAAGAATTAGTATAGGGATTGCTCAATGTCGCTATCTGAATTTGCAATTGTAGAAAGTACTCTCCGTGAAGGTGAACAATTCGTCAAAGCCAATTTCTCTTCAGATGATAAAGTCGAAATCGCTGAGGCCCTTGCTGCATTTGGAGTGGAATATATAGAGTTAACGTCACCAATCGCTTCACCTCAGTCTAGACAAGACTGTGAAAGATTGTCTCGCTTAGGCTTGCCATCCAAAATATTAACTCACATTCGCTGTCACTTAGAAGATGCTAAAGTCGCTTTAGCCACAGGTGTCGCTGGGATTAATTTAACTATTGGTAGTTCTTCTTTGATGCGCCAGTTCAGTCATGGTAAAAATATTAATCAAATTATTGATTTAGCATCTGAAGTTTTAACTTTTATTCATCAACAAGCCCCCGATATTGAGTTACGGTTTTCGGCTGAGGATTCGTCACGCACTCCCATAGAAGATTTAATTGCAATTTATTCTGAGATTGAAAAGTTAGGAGTTGTCAAACGCATAGGAATTGCCGATACAGTAGGAATTATTACGCCAATGCAAGTATTTGAATTAGTGAAGACTTTGCGCCAGTTCACTAATTTAGATATTGAGTTTCACGGTCATAATGATACAGAATGTGCAAATGCTAACAGTTATACAGCACTGGAAGCGGGAGCAACTCATATTGACACTTGTGTTTTGGGAATTGGTGAGCGAAATGGTATTACTTCACTAGCTGCATTCATTGCGAGATTATATGCTACAAATCCAGAGCAGATTAAGTCTAAATATCGCTTGGATGAACTTGGTTCCTTGCATGAATTAGTTGCGAGAAAAGTTGGGATTTCTATTCCTTTTAATCACTGTGTTTTTGGTGAGAGTGCTTTTAGTCATAAAGCTGGCATTCATACTAAGGCTATGCTCAATAACTCTGAGACTTATGAAGCTATTAATCCCCGGAGTTTTGGTGTAACGCGCTCAATTTTAATTAATCATAAATTGGCTGGAAAACAGGCGGTTAATCACCGAGCTAATGAATTAGGACTTTCCTTTAATTTATCCCAGCTTAAAGATATTACCCATAGATTGAAAGCTTTAGCTGATAACCAAAGTCTTACCATCGAAGATGTAGATAATATTTTATATTCTTATCATTGTCAGTAAATTTGAAAATATACGCACTTACTGTCCAAGTGCAGATCCCCGACTTCTTGAAGAAGTTGGGGATCTAAATCCACCCATATCTGCTATTAATCTATCTTATGTAAGAAAACTGTAAAAATTACTGCTTTTCCATTATTTTTCAAGCTTTTTTAAGATGAATGTTTGCTGTTCTTTATAAATGATTCATAATTTCAACTTATAAAGTTGATAGCATATATGTAAGTTAAAAGGATTTAAATAACATTTTTGCAAAACTGGTGAGCATTGCTCACCATTCTATTTGCCAAGCAAATTTATATTAGTAAAAAAGTTAACTGAGGAGTAGTTATGAATCGAACCAACAGTCAAAAATTGAGTGAAGTAACAACCCAATGGCTAATAGCAAAAAGCTATAATCCTAGCGATTTAAATCAGCCAGGTGAAAATGGTGATACAGCTTTAATGAAAGCGACAAGAGAAGGAGTTTATACAGTCGTCAAAGAACTAATTGATGCTGGTGCGGATATCAATGCTCAAAATAGCGATCGCAACAATGCTTTGTGGTTTGCTTGTTTTGGTAATCACTACGATTTAATTAATTTACTCTTGGCTGACAACATTGACATTAACAACCAAAATGATAATGGTGCAACTGTTTTAATGTACGCAGCATCAGCCGGAAAGACAGAAGTCGTCAAGTTACTTTTACAACATCATCCTAATTTATATTTAAAGAACTTAGACGATTATAAAGCCATAGATTTTGCTAGCAACGTAGAAGTCTTAAGGATAATTAAAAATGCCATCAAGTCAGATATCGGGCAAAGCCTATCATGACGCTACCAAGCATTCTTACTTATCGGTACAACTCGATCCAAATTATGTAGATGCTTCAACACAGCCATCTTCATTTAAAGTTTATCCTAAGTTTTATCGGAGAGTGAAATTAAATCTCAATAATCCTGTTCATTCTTTTATCTCCTTAACCAGTGCGATAACACTGGAAAAAGTATATAAAGATGGCCCTTATAAACTGCGGGTGAATCCATCAGCAGGCGCTCTGTATCCTACGGAAGTTTACGTACAGGTTCGCGGTGTTGAGGGAATAATCGATGGTATATATCATTTAGAAGTTGAGAATAATTGTCTAACTCTCATCTATGAATTAATTGATGATGGCTTAGAGAATTATATTATACCGGGTAAAAGTATCAACGGATTCATCTTTTTAATTAGTTGTGTTTATTATAGGTCTAGCTGGAAATATCAAAATAGAAGCATGAGATATTGCCTATTAGATAGCGGACACCATTTAGGTGCGATCGCAGCTTCAGCTTATGTCTACAACCGAGATATACAACTAATTTTTGACTTTGATAAACTTACGCTCAATTCTGATTTGGGATTTGAGAATAAAGAGTTTATTACTGCTTGTGCGGTGTCAGGAGAAATACAAGACAAGAAAATCAGACACTTAAGGCTGAAAATTCCTTTTGTCTCTGGTACTGATTATTTTGAATCCAATCAATTTATTGAAGATGCCTATCAAGCAACTACTCAACAAAAGAGTCGTCAGCAGAAATTAGAGTATCCTCAATTTGATTTCGATCGGGATAAATTTTATCAAACTGTTTGGGATAGACGTTCTATTAGACGTTTCCGGAAAGAGGCTATTTCTCAAGAAGATTATTTATATGTAGTGCAACAACTTCAACAGTCAATACCGACAGAAAACTATGAGGAAATAGAAATTTACTCAGTGGTGCATCGAGTAGGGGGAATGACACCTGGGTTATATAGAGGTACACATCTGGTTAAAACGGGTAATTTTAGTGAAAAGACAGGTTACTTATGTATTAATCAGGCTATTGCTAGAGATGGCGCTGTAACTTTATTTTTTGTGTCAGATTATTTAAATTATCAAACGGCTATGCAAATAGCTGGTTTTCTCGGACAAAGACTTTATTTAACTAGTAATTATTTGGGAATTCAGTGTAGTGGAATTGGTGCTTATTATGATGACGAAACCCAAGAATTATTAGAAACAAATAAAGATGTACTTTATGGAATGGTGATTGGAATATAAGCAGGAAGCTAAAGAGAGATGGCTAGAAATATGTATTACTTTAATGGTGATGACTCACATCCTATACAACCGACATCTGCGGATATTATACTGCGGCAACAGCTAGAGGATTCTATTAGCAGATACTTTTATGAAGCGTGCGATCGCACCATTCAAAATCTTCTGTCTGATTGTCGGTGGTATGTCACAACTCACGCCAATGCTCTGACATTAGTAATTGAATGTCCCGATCAAGTTATTAATTGGCGTGTTTTACAAAAAATTGTGCCAATGGGGACATTGCTATATGGAATTGTTAACAGTGCTAAAATCCGGGTTTGTCCGCCAGAAAGTCAAGGTATACCTTTTGAAATGAGGGTAGATGAACTTTCTGTTTATCGAGATTGGGCGTGATTCGATTTTGGATTTTAGATTTGGGATTTTGGATTGTTAATTAAAAGTTGATATTCTGGCTGATAAGTGCAGCTACCTCTTCAAAAACCAAATCAGCAGAATGTTTGACAACAGGACTTAACTCTAGTCCCAAACTAAGATTTGCCGCCTCAATTAAATAAACTGTTATATCTTCGGGAAAGTCATTTTGAAAGATTTTCCGTCCGGCGGCTAAAGCATTATCCCAACGAAAATCGTGCAAGTTATAACTAGGTTCGGGCATTGCTTCCAGTTCTTTTCCTGGAACTTTAAACACAGCACCCGGTTCTGAACCAGTTGAACTTGCATCAATAATTATTAATTGTTTACTACCTCTAGCTTGAAACATTACTTCCATCCCTGCGGTTCCACAGTCATATACTCGCACATGAGGATGAGGGTTTTCGGCTAGATATTTTTGTAAGCGTTGGGCAATGATTACGCCTACTGCGTCGTCATTGCGATTGAGATTGCCGCAACCAATAATAGTTAGCATAGAATAAGATTTAATTGTTTAAGCGGTTGCAAATTTAGTCAAAGCGCGTAGTTTACCGCCGTAGGCATCGCTTGGAGGATAAAGCAATTATAATTCAACAATTAACGGTAAGTAAAGTTTGTAATTCAGGCAAATAAGTAGTGACTAAAACAGAGGCTTTGACTAATAATATAGACAAAGCCTCTGAAAATAATTCATCAGCAGTAAATTAGAACTCTACACCATGTTTCTTGGCAACTTCAGTCAGTTTATCATACTGATGTTGTGATGCTTGAGTTAATATCTCTTCAGCCTGTTCTTTAGTAGTTCCCTCTTTAGGAATTAAATACTTGACATAAAGAGATACAAAATCAGCTGCGATCGCTAAACCAGATAAAGCGTGTTTGTCAGCTTCTTTGCCAGCGATCGCAGCTACCAAACCGGCTTTAATTGGGTCTGGTTTTACTTTCATGAACTGCTCGACAAGTTTAGGAACGTAGTCTTCTGGTGGCAAATTATCTAACTTACTTCTATCAGGAGTAAAGTTACATTCTGCGGCTTGAGCTTGCTCTAAAACACACCATTCTATGTATTCTTGCAATGCTGCATCGGGAACGCGAGGGAGATAATTATGTAGCGCTAAATCAGACACAAGCTTACCGTGTAAATTGCTGTTTATGCAAATGCATTAACGCAAGCCTAACCCACTATTTCTATAAGTTTTAGTGTGTTACGCTACGAGTTTTGAATATAAGACATTGGGAATAGGGCATTGGGAATAGGTTATTTTTCTTTGATTTTCCCCAAATTTATCTTTTGGGCAATCGCTTAGGTAGATGGTTAATCCAGTAAGCTGTAAATAACCCTAGTTGGAGAAATGGAGCGCGAAACATGACACTCAATGAGCTACTTCCTGCTGTCAGAAAACGCTATATATCAGAAAAAATTAAGCTAATCCGCATTTTGGCGGAAGAATTGGATACCAACAAAGATATTTTACCTCTCGAACCATTTAAAACCTATGATTTGCCTACACCGTACAATTCGTTTGGTGCAGGTGAAATTCTCATGCAAGCCTTGAAACAGGAAGATTAGGTCTGACTAAATTAAGAGCGATGTCTACGAGGGGCTACGCCTACGCTCAGGTTGATGACCAATCTAGTAAGCTGTAAAGTGTGCCTTGTCTATGATTATGAGTATGAAAACTTTTACTGCGATCGTTGAAAGAGATCCTGATACTAAGTTCTATGTTGGCTATGTCCCTGGTTTTCCTAGAGCGCATTCTCAAGGTGAAACCTTGGATGAATTGCAGGAAAATTTGCATGAAGTGATTGAGATGCTTTTAGAGGATGAGGATCTGGGCTTACGCTCAGGTGAATGACCGATCCAGTAAGCTGTAAGTGCATCTAGCCACAGCCCTACGCGTCTACGCTCAATTATCAATTACTAGGCTTTGGAAGCCCATCACTAATATGAAACTGGAAGACCTCAGAAAAGATAATATCGGTCAGATTTATGCTTGGTTCCCTAAAAAGGGAAATGATGAATCTTCTATGCTTCTAATCACTTATCCTTACTATTCAATTAAAGCTTTCTACTTTTCATGTCAGAATCTTGAGCAACTGGAGCAATCAAAAGGCATAATCAATCAGGGAAATGTTTCCATAAGTGCAGTTGGTTTTTGGTTTCTTGCTATTGAAGCGTTTATAAGCACATTGCTAAAAATTGCTTGTTTTCTTAAAGATAAGGATTTCAAAAACTTTAAAGGAAAACAAATCAACGGTCGTCTCACAGCAGTTTTTGAACTACTGGAAATTGAGAGTCAAGTTTTTTATCGCTCAGGAATATTCCAAAAATTGCAAGAATTTGAAACTTTTAGAAATGAGCTTTTTCACGATAGATTCTTTAATTCAGAAGTTCAATTTGACAAGACAAGTTTTTCTTCTATACCTTATCTAGCTAATCAGGTAGACGTTGTTCAAGCTTCAATTATTGCATTAGAGATTTTTGAGGCATTCCGATTTGTATATCCTGAGCGCGATCTAATGCCAAATATATGGATCGAAAAAAATAATTCATTTGGATTCATTAAGTATGATCTTCTTTACAAAAAAGTTATGTTACCACTTTTTTCTCAAGCCCTGAGTAAACATAGTCTTAATACGAATTTAGTAACTGAACCTTTAGAGATAAGGCTTTCAGAGAGTTCAATCTCGCAAAAAGGAGATGTTAAGATAATTCTACGACACTCTCATAAAGAAGATATTGTTCATTTAGCCAATAATACTGAAACAAATATAGGAGCTAGTTTGTTCAATAAAGCTCGTGATTTAATCACAATAAATGAGAAGGATGAATTTCAAATTCCTGCGTATTAGCAAGTATAGTAAATAAGTGTAATTTACACAAGATTCTGCTTATCGATTTGCTCAACAGTATATATAGTCACAGCGTAATAGGAAAGTTAATGTCAGCAAATCTAATAATAATGAGCTAATGATTAACTAAAAAATCATTAGCTATTAGCATCTTTTAAGCAGTCCGAAAACGCGCTAGTTCTTCACCCGTCTTAGCATCATGGGCGTGAACTGTACACACTAAACAAGAATCAAACGATCGCGCCACATGACCAACTTCCACCGGATCGCTAGAATCGTAAATGGGTGTGCCAATTAAAGCTTCTTCAATAGGGCCGCGAATACCTTCACCGTCACGAGGGCCGATATTCCAAGTACCAGGGGCAATCACTTGGTAGTTCTTAATCTTACCGCCCTCTATTTCCACCCAGTGAGACAAGGAACCCCGCGCGGCTTCTGTTGCACCCCAACCCTTGCCATCTTTTTCTGTGGGTTTGATATACCAAGGGTCGTTTAATTTGAATTCGCGTAAACAGTGTTCAGCTTGACGATATAACTTGACAAGTTCGTGAACTCGTGCTAGCTGACGCACATGAATACTAGCACCACCCATGTTTTTGAAGACATCGAGGATGAAGGGGTCGTAATGTTGCCAAGATTCGCCATGTTTACCACCAGCAACTAATTGACGCGCTAAGGGGCCAGTTTCTAAGCGTCCGAAGTCTTTGTGAAGGACTGCACTAGACCAAGAGTAGGCGTTATCGAAGTCTTTGGTATTGATTGCAGTGGGTTTAGTGGTGCGATCGCTAGGGTGAATATCTGCTGTCCCTTCATCGTACCAGGAGTGAGTTGTATTCTCGCGGGTAAATGACTGATCCATTAAAACGTGAGTGTCTGCGAAGCTATCGTACACACCACTTTTCATAATCATCGCCGCATTTCGTCCTTCGATAGTCGGCTTTTGGTATTTATCTTCATGGGCTAAATATCCCCAAGTGACATATTTACCAACACCAGCACCATATCTATCTAGACCGATATCTAAACCCATGCGCCAATAAAAACCTAAGTCGGAATCTCGATGATTGCGGTCTTCATCTAACCAATCTCTAAAGTCATCATAAGTTTGGATTTGTTCGTAGCGTTCTAAAGAACAACCTAACCACACTGGTTCTAACCAATTGGTGCGGAAGTATTCGAGAATTGCCCAAGCGCGGGTAATGTCTGTTAAGGTTGGAGCGCACATCACGCCGCCGGGAACCATGTAGCTGGAATGAGGCCATTGTCCGCCCAATAGTGCATAAATTTCTACAGGTTTAGCAGAAATTGTTATGCCTAGTTCATAAGATTTGCCAGTGAAAGCAGCAAAGCGTCTCACAGCTTCGTCATAAAAACGACTATGGCGGTATTTTTTATTAGTTAAATCAATGGCAAAGAGTCCATAAAAATAGCGGGGGATACTTTGAATTGTCTCAACAATTTGACCAAGATTTCTCGCTAAAATTGCATTGCGAGGAACTTCTGTTTCCCAAGCTGTATCTAATGCCCAAGATGCACAAGTTAAGTGAGAACCGCCGCAAATTCCGCAAATACGAGGCGTGACAATTAATCCAGCTTGGGGATCTTTGCCGCGTAGGATCACTTCAAATCCACGAAATAATTCGGCGTGTGTCCAGGCGTTAACTACCCGCCCATTCTCAATATCAACTCGGACATCCAAATCGCCCTCAACTCTACCAACGGGCGAAATATCTAATGATTGAATTCCCATTTTTTATTTGTCCTTTGTCATTGGTTATTTGTCATTGGTCATTGGTCATTAGTCATTGCTTTTTCACAAATGACAAAGGACTAATGACTAATGACTAAACAGTAAAAAAGTCTTCTTCTGCCCAAGGTGGTGCAGCGTCTTTAGCCACCATTGTGAGTAAGGCGTAGTCTTTTTTGTTCACCCCTGGCGGTAATTCCTTGGGAACTCCCATTACTGTTTGGGTTTTAAATACGGTTCCCGGTTTGAGGTCAAAGAAGGGAAATTCTGGTTCTGTGCAACCTAAACAAGGCATTCCGGCGCGAGTTTTAGATGAGACGCGGTTCCATAAGATGCGGTTGCAGGAAGAATGAGTCATGGGACCACGACAACCCAAGTCGTAGAATAAGCAGCCTTTGCGCTGACCAAATTCGGCGGTTGAGGCTTTGTAGGCAAAGTGGATGTTGCGGGTACAACCTGTTTGGGTATAGGTGTTAAAGAAGGTTTGGGGACGATTTAGTTCATCGAAAGCAATGTCTGCTATGCGTCCAGTAGCGATCGCAACTAATATCTGCGTAATCCAGTCGGGATGTGCGGGACATCCAGGTATATTAATTACAGGTAATCCAGCTTGTGATACGAAATCTTTCCCTAAAAAGCCGCCTTCTTGACGTTTGAGAAATTGCAAACCTTCCGATTCGCTGGGGTTAGGTGACATGGCGGGAATTCCTCCCCAGGTTGCACAGTCTCCCACAGCGACGATAAATTGAGCAACTTTGGCGAGGTCTAATAACCAATCTTTCATGGCGCGATCGGCAAACCGATTCCATTCGCCAGTACCGTTGGGGGCGTTAACAACACTGCCTTCAAATACCAAAATATCTAAAGGAATTTTGCCAGAAATGCAATTTCGTAGCAGTGTTTGCAAATCGTTGCCTAATTCCAATCCCAAGGAAGGATGCCAAAGTATATTGATACCAAAGTCGGCAATTAAATCGCAAACTGTCGGTTCTTCAGCGTTGAGAAATGACATGGTGTTGCCGGAACAAGCACCACCTTGTAGCCATAGTACGTTAGTCATCGGCTAGGTATTTTTCTATTGTTTCCCATGCATGATGTAGGTGATAATGCTTGTAAAGTCTCACCTGTTTATCAATATTTGTTTTTCAATAGTAAGATATTTTTTTATCTAATTCACTTTCATTAAAAAAGAATTAATCATTAACAATAAATTAAATTATCTCAATATTATTTCCAATAGCTCTGTCTGTTATATACAACACATTTTCTAAATGCAAAATAGTAAAAATAAACACTGCATCTTGTTTTTAAGCCTTGATGTTCAACAAACTCAATATGCTTAATTTATCGTTGTCAAAACCCTGGAATTATTAGTAATTACTGTCAACTGTTAATTTGCATAAGGTAATGAGTATTTTCAATCCTCAGATTTTTATGTAATAAATGAGCCAAAAATAGGGGCACTAAATTTTGCGCCCCGTCAACTATATATCAGTTGTTTTAGGATTTTGGTTGTGCAGCTTGCCTAACAACTTGTTCGTCGAAGTCTAACGCTTGAGCTATCTGCTCAATACTGCAACCAAACGCTAATAAGTGCGGTATTACTTCTAACTTAGCTTCTTGCTTACCTTCTTTTTTCCCTTCTTCAAAAACATCTTGGAAAAATCTAGTTTGCCTCAAGTCATTTAATTCAAACATTTTCCTATCTCCTCCTGGCTCAATCGCGGCAACTTGTAGATTAATATCGTCTCTATTAAACGCACTGTTAATCCTTCGCGCACCCTATTGTTTTAGGATTTTGGTTGTATAGCTTGCCTAACAGCTTGTTCGTCCAAACCTAATGCTTGAGCTATCTGCTCAATACTTAAACCCAATCCTAATAATCGAGGTATAGTTTGTAACTTAGTTTCTTGTATACCTTCTTGTTTCCCTTCTTGTCTACCTTCTTGTATACCTTCTTGTCTACCTTCTTGTATACCTTCTTGTTTCCCTTCTTGCCTACCTTCTGCAAAAACATCTTGGTAAAATCTAGTTTGCTTTAATTCATTTGATCCAAACATTTTTCCTATCTCCTGCTGGCTCAATAGCGGTAACTTGTATACTAATATCGTCTCTATTAATTGTATAATTTCCCTAATAGTAGTGACATCTGGAATTTGCTGTCGGGCAATGTTGACTATCTCTACAGCTTTTATTGTCGCAGTTGATTCTGGTTCGATGATGAGTTTAACTGTCTCTATACCGATTGATGATGCCTCAATTGAGCTTAATTCGTCGAGATAGACGCGAGTTACTCGTTGGGAGTTGAGTAATTCTGTATATCTTTCGGTATCTCCAGTATCAACGCTGCGGTTGCGGAAGATGACAACACCCCGCCAATTGTTGGTTAATTCGGTTTTGTCGAGATAGTTAAAGATTTCAGTAAATAAACGAGAGTAGAATTTTTTGTCTGGTTGAAATTGTACTTCGGCAAAATAAATCGGTAAGTCTGGCGTATTTGGGAGAAAGACACCATCGATTCTAAATGCCAGTTGTTTAACTTCTACTGAAGAAAATTGGTAAGCACTAGCTAGTTGGGGTGGTTGGTTAATCAGTTCAAAGAAAGTACTGGGGATACTCTGAAAGATCCGATAAAAGATACTGTCTGTTTTCAAGGGAGCTTGTTTTACAGTTGATGAATATATTTTACACAACGACTAACCCGTGGTGACTATTTTGAGTACAATAAATATTATGTATGTCAGCAATTCAATAAAAAATATTTAAATTGTATAAGACGATGATACAAAAAGTATTTAAAAAATATTAGGTGTTTAAAACTGACATTAATATTAGCAATTTCCCCCTAGAATTTTAGAAATAGGGTGTTTTATAGTATTGTATTGAGCATGGCATAAGACATTGGCTATAGGGGATTAAGTTTTTTCCCTAGTTTCTAGTCTTTAATCCTAGCTCAAATAAAAAGGGGAATTCCGCCTAAAGGACTCGAAGCCTGCGTAAATCAGTATGGCCCGTGATTAGATGCGTTTACGTATCTCAATCATTCGTGGGCGTTGACAGATTCAATTCCCAATTGGCTAGAGTACGGCAGAGTTATGACCCCCAGCATTACAGATTCAGCAGTGAAGGCTGCGATCGCAGCTGTTGCATCGGAGTCAGCTTCAGCAGAAGAAAAAATCCAAATGCTGATTGAGATCGCACAGGGTTTTCAAAAAAAGCCCAAAGCTGCCCAAGACTTGCGGAATGCAGTTGGTTTATATTACCGGGCCTATGAGATGTGTGGTGAGGAGTATCCCCTATTGAAAGCTAGGGCCAAAGTCGGCATGGCGGGGACATTACAGGCAATACCGGATGCTGATTACCAACTGTTGATGCAAGCTAAAGTCGGTTATGAAGAGGCATTACCGATTTTACAACAATTAGCAACGCCAGAGGAAGTGGCAGAGACACAGATGAATTTTGGGCTGGTGTTGCAGTCGCTAGTGCCATTTAATTTGGCGCGGATAACAGACAGCATCCAGGCTTATCATGAGGCTTTGCGGGTCTTTACTTGGGAAGATTATCCTCAAGAATACGCCATTTTGTATAACAATATTGCGATCGCATATCTTTCTATGCCCCTAGCGTCGGAACGGGAATACTTGCGTCAAGGTTTAGCTGTGCAATCATTTGAGGTCGCACTCAAGCATATTAATCTGATTGACCATCCCAGAGAATATGCCATGTTGCAAAACAACTTGGGTAACGCTTTGCAATATTTAGTGAGTTCCCATCCTGTCGAGAATAACTTACGTGCGATCGCAGCTTATGACGAAGCGTTAAAAGTGCGTAATGCCAAAGATACACCCCTAGAGTACGCTAACACAATTTCAAACAAAGCCAACGCCCTATTTAACTTACCAGACGACCACGAAAAACCAGAAGCTGGTAATCCCCAAAATCTTTTGCAAGCGCGTGTTTACTATCAAGCTGCATTAGAAATATTTACGGAACACCAACAAATTGCACAAGCAGAAGTAGTAGTTCAAGCATTACAAGATGTAGAAGCAGAAATGAAGGGTTAGGTTATGGGTTCAATACAGTTCAGATAAGACCAAAACCCTTGTAGAGACGGCGATTTATCGCGTCTCAAAAACCCAAGCGTATTGGTTATGGATCTAAATTGACTCTTAACTCTTTACTTAAACAATGAGGAAAAACAGCATGAGAGACATTTTAACAACGCCAAATCTGATAAATTTTCTCACAAGTTTAGCAGATGGCGATTTGAACATAGCAACAGAATTAGTGTGGTTAATCATAGCAACAGTCTTGGCCATGGTTGGCGGTGCAATTGGTGGAATGATATTAGCTGGTAAAGATATAGGATATCAACTTTCAGCAATGCTTGGTGCATTATTTGCCCCTGCGGGTGTAATTCCTGCCATCTTCTTAGGACTTGTTGCTTTAAATTTCTTGACAAATTATTAGGAGAAAATATGTTAGAGCTAGGATGGTTATCTGCCAAGTTATTTTTTAAAGGAAAGCTAATACGCAATCCAATATTTTTTGTCAAGCAAACTACTATTGGTATTGCCGTAGGTTTCTTACTGTTAGTGTTACTTGCACAAGCCCCCATTCCCTTCTACTTACCAATCATATTATCTAGCTTAGTGACAGGCATGATTATGCCGTTTCTCTTCAAAGATTTTAAAACGAAGTGAATTGTCATTGATAAACAACCAATGCCCAATGCCCAATGACCAATGACAAATGACAAATCTTGAAGAATTAATTCAGGAAATTAACCGTTTTGAGGCAATTATATCCGAGTGGGATGAAAGCCAACGGTGTGTAGCAGTTGGTTTAAAAAGAGCAATTGAAGCTTTGCATAAAGCTGCATTGACTAATTTGATTAAAAGCCTGAAAGAAGAATCAATGCCAGCTTTACGTCATGCTGTTGCAGATGAATTAGTGTATGCAGTGCTACTGTATCACGAACTCGTCAAACCACCAAAACCTCCGCTTTCACAACGCATTCAGACAGCCCTTGAAGAAGTTCGCCCAGGTTTAAAAAGCCATAATGGTGATGTAGAATTAGTAGCAATTAAGTCACCAGATACAGTAGAAGTTAGATTAATTGGAACTTGCAGTACTTGTCCAACTTCTACTTTAACTTTATCTCAGGGAGTAGAACAGGCAATAAAAAATCATTGCCCTGAAATTACCAAAGTAGTGGCAGTTAATAACAGTTCTACTGTGAACAACGCTAATTCTAGTTTAATCAGTCCATTCTCTGCAAAAATAACTTGTACTTGGATGAAAGTAGCGACTCTTGATGAAGTTCCTGAATTTAGTGTAGTGGCAGTACAACTTGCTGGTACTTCACTAATTTTACATCGTCAAGGTACTACAGTAAAATGCTACCGAAATGCTTGCAGTCATCTAGGATCTCCTTTAGAACAGGGTAAAATTGAAAATGGTATTATTACCTGTCCTTCCCACGGATTCCAGTACAAATTAGAGACAGGTGAATGTTTAACTGCACCTGATATTTCGCTTCAGTCGTATCCAGTCAAGATTAAAGGCGATAAGGTTTTTGTAAAACTGCAAAAATGATGATGCAAAGGTAACATTTCAGCAAATATACTTGACAATTAGTCAATCACAGGTAATTTGCTTTTTCATTTGAGTAGTTCGCGCATTCGTTTTAGTATTTTGTAAAAGCAAAATGCCTGAATGCTTTCTCAATATCTCTGAATTCATTCTTATTTATGTAATTCAGGTATCGATTTTAGTGTTTTGAGAAAGTAAAAAGGCATATTACTTTCTCAAAAGGTCATTTGACTTATTCAAACCCCGGTTTGCTTACTCATTTTAGTGTTTTCCGCAAGCAAAAGTAGGTTTTACTTATTCAAACTCCAGTTTGCTTACTCATTTTGGTGTTTTCCGCAAGCAAAAGTAGGTTTTACTTACTCATTTTAGTGTTTTCCGCAAGTAAAAGAAGCTTTTACTTATTCAAACCCCAGTTTGCCTTCTAATTTAAGTATATCGCGCACTCATGCCAAAGATTCGCCATGTAATAAAAGTTACTAAAACTATTTAATACAGAGAATAGGACTTTTCAAACATCCTCTAAAGGCTATCTTGATTTTTTTTAGCTTGATTAATATCGAAGTTGATAAAGGTTTTAACTGAATTTACAAAAGTATAATGCAAAACCGTTACTGTTGTTACACGCTAATCAAGATTAATGTTTTTAAATAATTATCAGCGTCTATCTGTGGTTCATGGATATCCCAATCATAATTAATCCCATATCACAATTACCGCTAGAAGCAACAGAAATTTTTCAACAATTACCTTTATCACCTCAAGGTGCAGAGGTAATTTTAGGTAACATTATTGAACCCGAACAATTAGTCATACCTGTAGCGCCTAATGCTACAAATATGTTTGGGCCTCGTAGTGCTTGTTTATTATCAGAAACTGGCCCATTATGGGTATCAGATACCGGACATCATCGATTATTAGGTTGGCAAAATTTACCCACAAGAGATAGTCAACCGGCTGATTGGGTAATTGGACAACCTGATTTTTATCATGAAGGACAAAATGCTAAAAATACACCGGGAAGGGCAACCTTAAGTGTACCAACAGGGATTTGTGCTTGCGGCGAAGGTTTAGCTGTAGCCGATGCTTGGAATCATCGAGTTTTGATTTGGAAAAGTTTACCAGAAGATAACAATGTTCCAGCAGATTTTGTATTAGGGCAAGTTAATTTTACCGATAATGAACCAAATCGAGGAAATCAACAAGCATCTGCTAGTACAATGCACTGGCCTTATGGTGTTTACTATCATCAAGGACGGCTATTTATTGCTGACACTGGTAATCGAAGACTATTAATTTGGCATCAGTTACCAACAGAAAATGGTCAACCTGCTGATTTAGTTCTGGGACAACCGGATATGATATCTCGCAATGAAAACGGCGGTGATTCTCCAACCGCAGCGAGTATGCGTTGGTGTCACGACATTGCTTTTTGGGGAGAGAATTTGGTTGTCAGCGATGCAGGTAATCATCGAGTGATGATTTGGCAGGGAATACCAACAGAAAATAATACCCCTTGTGGGGTTGTTTTAGGACAAAAAAGCTTTGATTTTGTGGAAATGAATCAAGGAGTTTATCATCCTAGCGCTAGTAGTTTGAGTATGCCTTATGGTGTGGCGGTGGCTGGAGATTGGTTAGTAGTTGCAGATACTGCTAATTCTCGTTTATTAGGGTGGAGAAAGCCAGAATCAATTTTATCACTGCAAGGTGTAATAGCAGATGGGTTAGCAGGACAAATTAATTTTCAAAGTAAAGGTGAAAATCGTAATTTTGGATTGCCTAAACGAGATAGTTTAAATTGGTGTTATGGGATAAAAATTTGTGGCAATACAGCAGTAATAGCTGATTCTGGAAATAACCGAATATTGCTGTGGCAGTTTAATAATTCGTAATTCGTAATTCGTAATTTTGGAAAGTCAGATTTATATGGCGGCTGAAGAAATTAGAGTTCGCGGTACTGTTCAGGGGGTAGGATTTCGCCCTACTGTATATCGTCTGGCTAAAGCTTGCGGTTTGAGTGGGGATGTTTGTAATGATGGTGAAGGTGTATTAATTCGGGTATCTGGTAGTGAAGAAGCATTAACAGAATTTGTTGCCAGATTGCAAACAGAATGTCCGCCGTTGGCAATAATTAATCAACTAACAAGAGTTATTTATAAAGGTGAATTTAAATTTGATAATTTTGTGATTTCTACTAGTATCAGTAATGCCATTAAAACAGAAATTACCCCTGATGCAGCCACTTGTCCCCAGTGTCAAAAAGAAATATTCGACCCTTTTAGCCGCTTTTTTCGCTATCCATTTACTAACTGCACTCATTGCGGCCCCCGCCTGAGTATTATTCGTGCCATTCCTTATGACAGATGCAATACCAGTATGTCTGCGTTTGTCATGTGTCCCGAATGTGCAAAGGAATATCACGATGTTGAAAATCGCCGTTTTCACGCCCAACCTGTAGCTTGCCATGTTTGCGGCCCCACTGCTTGGTTAGAACGCGCTGATGGGAAATCGGTTACTGCTTCCATGTTCTCCATGTTGGATGATGTTGATGCCGTTTGTACATTGTTGCAAAAAGGTGAGATTGTGGCAATTAAAGGCTTAGGTGGTATTCATCTAGCTTGCGATGCAACACAGGAAAACGTTGTACAAAAACTGCGTCAGCGTAAAAAGCGCTATCATAAACCCTTTGCTTTAATGGCGCGGGATATTGAAATAATTGAACAATATTGTATTGTCAACGCCAAAGAAAAAGAATTATTAACCAGTTCTGCTGCACCAATTGTTTTATTACAAGCTTCAGATAAAAAACAATTAGCATCATCAGTTGCATCAGGGCAAAGTACCCTTGGTTTCATGCTTCCTTATACGCCTCTGCATCATTTAATTCTGCGGCGGATGAATCGCCCAATTGTTTTAACAAGTGGCAATCTTGCTGATGAACCACAATGTATTGATAATGACGAGGCGAGAGAAAAATTAGGAACAATTGCTGATTATTTTCTATTTCACAATCGAGAGATTATTAATCGGGTGGATGATTCGGTTGTGCGTGTTCTTAGTAATAAAGTTCAAACGATTCGCCGTGCCAGAGGATATGCACCAGCATCAATTAGTTTACCACCAGGATTTAACAAAATACCGCAAATTTTAGCAATGGGTAGCGAGTTAAAAAATACCTTTTGCCTATTGCGTGAAGGAAAAGCAATTCTCTCTCAACATCTGGGAGATTTAGAAAATGCTGCTACTTTTAATACTTACCAAGAAAATTTAAATTTATACTTAAATTTATTTGAGCATCAACCAGAAATAATTGCCATTGATAAACATCCTGAATATCTCTCAAGTAAACTTGGTAAAGAACTAGCGGATACAAATCAAATTCCAATTCATCAAATCCAACATCATCATGCCCATATTGCTGCTTGTATGGCAGAAAATGGAATTCCTTTAGATTCACCTCCAGTATTAGGTATCGCTTTAGATGGTTTAGGTTACGGGGATGATGGTACACTCTGGGGTGGAGAATTTCTTTTAGCAGATTATCGGAAGTTTCAGCGACTAGCAACATTTAAACCAGTAGCAATGGTTGGTGGTGAACAGGCCATTTATCAGCCTTGGCGTAATACCTACGCCCAATTAATAGCTGCTAAACTTTGGGATGATTGCCAAGAACAGTATGCTGATTTAGACATCGTAAAATTTCTGAATAAAAAACCGCTAAAGCTACTCAATCAACTTATAGAGAAAAAAATTAATTCTCCTCCAGCTTCTTCAGTGGGGCGGTTGTTCGATGCAGTGGCGGCAGCTATCGGTATTTATAGAGATGAATGTAGCTATGAAGGACAAGCTGCGATCGCACTTGAAGCTATAGTAGATGTTAATAGCTTAAATAATGATAAAGAAACGCTAATATATCCTTTTAGTTTTAGCTTTTCAGATAGTATTTATTGTATAGACCCGCGCCCAATGTGGCAAGCTTTGCTTGATGACTTACAGCAGCAGATTCCCCAACCAGTTATCGCTGCAAAATTTCACAAAGGTTTAGCAAATGCAATTGTGGAAATGGTTCAGCATCTTTCTAAAAAAAATCTGATTAATCAGGTTGTCCTAACGGGAGGAGTGTTTCAAAATTGTATATTGTTAGAGCAAGTTACCAAACAATTACAAGCATTAGGAATAAAAGTACTCACTCACAACTTAGTTCCAGCTAATGACGGCGGCTTATCTTTAGGACAAGCAGTGATTGCAGCCGCACAATTAATACATGAGTGCTGATGAAAAAAATTTTCTCCTAAATAATTCTCTCTGCGCCTCTGCGGTTCGTTTATCTTAAAAATAAAAAAATGTGCTTAGGAATCCCCGGACAAATTATCGAAATTACCAACGTTAAGCATAAATTAGCCCTAGTTAACATTGGTGGTGTTAAGCGCGAAGTAAATATTGCTTGTATCGTAGATGAACAACATCCCCCCGAAGCTTGTATTGGTGATTGGGTATTAGTCCATGTTGGCTTTGCCATGAATCGAATTAACGAACAAGAAGCGGCAGAAACATTACAACTCTTTCAAGAATTAGCAGCAGCACAAGCAGGGATTAGTACTTAAATAATAGACCACGTAAAGGAAAAGTTTAAAACTCATTTCTTTCTTTTTCTTTCTTCCTTCGCGCCCTTTGCGTCCTTTGCGGTTCGTTAAAAAAATTCTTACCACAAAACCAAAATTAACTGATGATTTCCTATGAAATATGTTGACGAATTCCGCGAACCGGAAAAAGCAGAAGCCTTACGCCGCGAAATCGCCAAATTATCCCGCCAGCTAGAAAAACCCATCAAAATAATGGAAGTATGCGGCGGACATACCCATTCCATTTTTAAATATGGTATCGAAGAAATATTACCCCAAACCATCGAACTAATTCATGGGCCTGGTTGTCCAGTATGCGTTATGCCAAAAGGGAGATTAGATGATGCGATCGCAATCTCTCAAAATCATAACGTCATTTTTGCCACCTTTGGCGATGCCATGCGAGTTCCCGGTTCCAAAACCACTTTACTGCAAGCCAGGGCGCAAGGTGCAGACATCCGTATGGTGTACTCTCCCCTAGATAGCCTGCAAATTGCCAGAGATAACCCCGACAAAGAAGTAGTTTTCTTCGCATTAGGCTTTGAAACCACAGCCCCCAGCACCGCCTTCACGATTCTGCAAGCAGCAGCCGAAGAAATTCATAACTTTAGTATGTTTTCCAATCACGTCCTTGTGATTCCCGCCCTCAAAGCACTATTAGATAATCCCGACTTGCAACTAGATGGATTTGTTGGGCCAGGTCATGTCAGTATGGTAATAGGCAGTGACCCATACCAATTTATTTCCCAACAATATAATAAGCCGATTGTCGTCTCAGGATTTGAACCCTTAGATATTCTCCAATCCATTTGGATGCTATTGCAACAATTAGTAGAAAATCGTTGCGAAGTTGAAAATCAATATAACCGAATTGTCCAAAAATCTGGAAATACAGTAGCCCTACAAGCCATAAATAAAGTTTTCGCCATCCGAGATAGTTTTGATTGGCGCGGCTTGGGAGATATCCCTTATTCAGGATTAAAAATTCAACCTGAATATGCTCAATTTGATGCCGAACTTAAATTTACCATTCCTAATCTCAAAGTAGCCGACCATAAAGCTTGTAAATGTGGAGAAATTCTCAAAGGAGTCTTAAAACCTTGGGAGTGCAAAGTATTCGGTACAGCTTGCACACCAGAAACACCAATCGGTACTTGCATGGTATCTTCCGAAGGTGCTTGTGCAGCCTATTACAAATACGGACGACTCTCCACAATTGCCAAAAGAACAATACCAAAAGTAACCATAACTCAAGAACCTCTCCCTGCTTGCGGCTTCTCCTCAGACTAATACATCTCACAAATACTCTGCGTACATTTGCGGTTAAAAAAATCCTTTAAGTATGAATATTCCCCCCCCAAACTCAATAAAAAATCCCCTATTCCAAAAAATAGAACAAACCCGCCGCCGCCAAAGGAAAGTGCAAGATAGTCATATAACTCTCGCACATGGTAGCGGTGGTAAAGCCATGCGCGATTTAATAGATGATATCTTTATCAGCAATTTTGATAACCCAATTCTCTCACAATTAGAAGACCAAGCCAGCTTCAACCTAACCCCTCTCCTCCAACAAGGAGATAGACTCGCATTTACAACAGATTCTTATGTTGTAGACCCTTTATTTTTCCCAGGTAGTGATATAGGAGAATTAGCCGTCAACGGCACAGTTAATGATTTAGCTGTCAGTGGTGCTAAACCTTTATATCTAACTTGTAGCGTAATTTTAGAAGAAGGATTACCTGTAGAAACCTTACGCCGTGTCGCAAACAGTATGAAAGCAGCCGCAGAAAAAGCTGGTGTTCAAATTGTTACTGGTGACACAAAAGTTGTACATCGTGGTGCTGCCGATAAACTCTTTATTAATACTGCTGGCATTGGTATCATCCCACGAGGAGTTAATATTTCTGCCCACAACATTAAACCTGGAGATGTAATAATAATTAATGGTGAAATAGGCAATCATGGAACAGCAATTTTAATTGCCCGTGGGGAATTAGCTTTAGAAACTAATATTGAAAGTGATTGTCAGCCGTTACATAGTTTAGTAGAAACTATTCTCCATGTATGCCCACAAGTTCATGCTATGCGAGATGCTACACGCGGTGGTTTAGCTACAGTATTAAATGAATTTGCCCTCACTTCCAATGTGGGAATTCGTATTTTTGAAGAATCTATCCCAGTGCGTGAAGAAGTCAACGGAGTTTGCGAAATTCTCGGTTTAGACCCATTGTATTTAGCTAATGAAGGGAAGTTAGTTGTGGTGGTTCCAAAAGAGAATGCTGAAAATGTTTTATCCGCTATGAAATCTCACCCAGCAGGCAAAGATGCTTGTATTATTGGCGAAGTTATTTCTTCACCTCCAGGTATCGTATTGTTAAAAACCGTTTTTGGTGCTGAAAGGATTGTGGATATCTTGGTAGGCGACCAATTACCACGAATTTGTTAATTTTTAATAGATTTTATAGTATGCACGAATTTGGAATTACTCAAAATATTGTGGCAATTGTAACTGAACACGCCAAAGGTGCAAAAGTACAGCGAGTTTTATTAGAAATCGGTAAACTTTCAGCCATTATGCCCGATGCTATCCGATTTTGTTTTGATATTTGTACTCAAGGCACAGTTTTAGAAGGGGCGACATTAGAAATTGTGGAAATCCCAGGCTTAGGGCGATGTCGCCAATGCGGTGCAGAAATTTATTTAGATAAACCATTTGGTATTTGTAGCTGTGGTAGCGTGCAATTAGATTTGATTGCTGGTGAAGAACTGAAAATTAAAGAAATAGAAATAGAGGAATTATGTGTGTAACCTGCGGTTGTTCTGATGATGGCGAAACTAAAATTATCAATTTAGAAACAGATGAAGCTGAACATCATCATACTCACACTTTATCAGATGGTACTGTTATAACTCATTCCCACAGCCATGATACTCATATAGAAGCGCCTCAAATTCATGCCAAAATACATAACACAACAATATCTTTAGAACAGGAGATTTTAGCGAAAAATAATCTGCTAGCTGCCCAAAACCGGGGATGGTTTAAAGGTCGAAATATTCTCGCTTTAAATTTAATGAGTTCTCCCGGCGCTGGCAAAACAACTCTGTTGACAAAAACCATTAATGATTTAAAAAATCAATTATCTATCAGTGTCATTGAAGGCGACCAAGAAACTGCTAATGATGCCAAAAAAATTAAAGAAACTGGTTCTAAAGTTATCCAAATAAATACTGGAACAGGCTGTCATTTAGATGCATCAATGATAGAGAGGGGTTTACAACAACTGAATCCGCCTCTGAACTCGGTTGTGATGATTGAAAATGTGGGAAATTTGGTTTGTCCAGCCTTATTTGATTTGGGAGAAAATGCAAAAGTAGTGATTCTCTCGGTTACAGAGGGAGAAGATAAGCCGATAAAATATCCCCACATGTTCCGTGCCAGTAACATCATGATTATCACGAAAATTGATTTGCTGCCTTATGTAGATTTTGATGTTCAAAAGTGCATAGATTATGCTAGGCAAATCAATCCTCAAATTCAGATTTTTCAAGTTTCTGCAACTACTGGTACTGGGTTGGAGAAGTGGTATGCGTGGCTAATTGAAAACTTAAAAATTTGTCAACGCTAATTTCTTTACGCTTGAGGAATATTTTATTTTTTTTTACGAACCGCGAAGGACGCAAAGGACGCAAAGGAAGAGATAGGTAATTTTAAACCCTATCATCAAAAAGATAAGTCATTGATTTACTGAATCCCTCTGTGGGTTCATGAAAAATGGAAGTATTTTTTATAACATATAAAATGCATACTTCCATTTTTCTATCAGTGTGTAAATCCTCATGGCTAAAGTTGAAGAATTGACACCCCAGCAACTCTCTGAAACAAACCTGAAACCACGAGGGAGAGTTTATCCGAGTCCTATCAGTTGGCGCGACCAGTTTTTGTACCAATTGATAGTAGATAGATTCAGTGATGATAATGAAAATCAAAGAGAACTTTTTGACCACACCAATCCTGCAAAATTCCAGGTTAAAGACAAAGCCGACTGGATGGCAGCAGGGACAAAGTTTGTAGGTGGTACTCTTAAAGGAATTAAGAGTAAATTAGACTACTTGCAGCGATTGGGAGTAACAACGCTGTGGATTAATCCACCTTGGCGACAATGTTCTGAGTTAGAAGCTTACCATAGCGATCGCACTCAAGACTTCTTAAATATTGACCCCCACTTTGGAACCCGTCAAGATTTAAGAGATTTAATTGATGCTGCCCACGATCGCAGGATGTATGTAATCCTAGATGTAATATACGACCAGAATTCTGATAACTGGTTCAACAGAAATGATGTAATTGCAGCCTTAGCCAGAGTTTATCAATATTGGATTGCTCTTTCTGACTGCGATGGTTTGCGAATAGATAGCCTCAAACACGTTTCTCCAGAAGATTCCCGCAAATTTTGCACAGCTATTCGTGAATACGCCGAATCTATCGGTAAAGACAACTTTTTACTAACTGGGGAAATAACCTCCGGTAGTATGGCTGGTGCTTATATAGACATTATTGCTCGGAACCTTAGTGCTGTATTAGACAACGTACAAACTCCGAATGAATTAGCTGCATTCGCAAAAGGGTTAGTACATCCCAAACAATTTTTCGATTTGTATAGCGAAAACCATCTCGCTGGAGAATATCGCCAAATTGGGACATATCATGTCTCCATCTTGGATGACGATACTAATAAGCAAAGATTTGCCGCATACAGTAATGTATCTCATCTTTATGAGCAAGTTGCTCATGCTGTCGGCGTGCAATTAACCATCCCAGGAATCCCTGCTATTTATTATGGGACAGAACAGGCTTTTGATGGAAATGAAGATTATCACGATTACAGCATAGAAGGTGGCAGGTTTGCCGAAGATAGATATATCAAAGAAGCGATGTTTGGCGGTGCTTTTGGCGCATTTCAAACAGCCGACTGTCATTTTTTTGATATTGACCATCCTACCTATTTGCGAATAGCTGCGATCGCGCGTATCCGCAACAGTCACGATAAAATTGGTAAAGCATTGCGTCAGGGACATCACTACCTGCGCGAAACATCCTTTTATAACTACCCCTTCTCGATTCCCGGACAAGGTGAATTAGTTGCTTGGTCACAAGTACTATTTGACACAGAAGTGTTGATGGTATTGAATACCAACGGCTTAGAAAATCGAGGTGCAGAAGTAACAGTAGATACTTATATGCATCCTCAAGACTCGACCATGACTTTTTTATACAAAAGTGATTGGAGAGATGCTGATTTACGCGATTCACGGCAAAATCAAACTGTAACTGTGCAACATCATAACGACCGTCGCGCAACTGTCCGAATTGATTTGCCTCCTTCAGGAATGGCGATTTTGGCGTAAGTAAACATTAGTATTTGGGCAAAGTTTTGGGTAAAAACCTAGTTTAAATTTATAAACTTTTACCAGAAGCTTTGCCCCAAGAATGAGTAAATATCTCGTTTCTAAATTTTTATAAAAATTTTTTGACTACTTTGCACCGCCATAACCTTGTCCTTCTGCTTTTCGTTCATTCATGACCCAATCACGAGTTGTAGGTTCCTTATATTTATGTGGTTTTATTGCTGGTACTGGAATACCACCAGGATTAACATTTTTAATCAATCCTTGACTGATTATGTATATAATTTCATTTGATGCTGGCTTGGAGGAACATTTTTGTTTCTTATGCTTTTTATTAACTTCAATAATCTTAGCTATTTTCTTCTTTTTTTCAAGTCTTAACTTTATTTCAGGTGTTTCCAAAAGAGCATATATTTCATCAAAAAGGTTGCCCATTCCTGCTCGATAATCATCTTTTTTCCCATTAAGGTAACTATTTATTTGCAAAATACGATTAAAATTTTTATCTGTTATATTTCCATCCCTCTGAAAAACTTTACAAAAATTCTTGTAAGTACTGAGGACTAGAAACGCTTGACCTTTCGTTAGCACCATTACTAATTAACTTCTAATAACAACTTTAAATATTGTAACCAGAGGGTCAAGATGTGATGTAGCGACCCTTAAAAAATCAACTTAGCGAAAGATCAATTTATTAACACCATTCTCCAAATCCTCGTCCGTGACTTCCAGATACCTATCTAATGCTACCAGCGTTTTATGTCCCGATATTTTTTTTATTACTTTGGTGCATACGTTTGATAAATGCATTTTGGTGAGGCACGTTCGCCGAAACGAATGGGTGCTGGCACCTTCGATATCAAGCTCATCAACGTAAAATCTTGTCGGCAGAATCGTGGTGGATATGTCCGCGTCCCCAGCGACCAGGAAATAAAAAGTCTTTGGCAGAGGAATAAGCATCTAGTATTTCCCGAAGTTCGTCACAGGTAAAATAGATGTGCGCCAAGTCCCTATGCACTAACCCCAGAACCCACCATGAATCAAAAAATCTATCAGCTTCCTCTAACCTTCGAGCAAATTCTTAATCTTGTCCTACAATTACCAGCACAAGAACAAGAAGAACTCATTCAAGAAATAAAGAAAAATTCTCCAAAAAATAAAGATGAAGATTTACTTAGTGTTTTTGAAAGAATCGGCAGAAATGCTCAAGCCAAAGGACTAACCGAAGAAATGCTAGAAGAATTACTCACCGATGAATCATAAACTAATTGTCATTGACACAAATGTTTTAATTAGTGCTGCCCTGAGTCCTGATGGAACAGCCCGGAAAGCCCTAGATAAAGTCTATAAAGAATTCTTTATTGCTCAAAGCGATGAAACTTATCAAGAATTAAAGACACGAATTTACAAACCTAAGTTCGATAAATATATCTCAGATGAAGAACGGCAAGATTTTTTAGATGTAGTCAAAAAATACAGTAAATTTATAGAAATAGAATCTCAAGTCAACACCTGTAGAGATGCAGACGACAACAAATTTTTAGAACTTGCTAAAGATTCCAACGCCGAGTTTCTGCTCACAGGAGATCAAGACCTTTTATCACTCAATATCCTAGCCGAATATCAAAACCAGATCATTACTCCCAGAGACTTTCTTGACCTTGATTAATTCATAGCAAAAATCAACTCCTGATGAAGTTACTCTGCCCTACTTCTAGTTTTTTCATAAATAAAATATGATTCCTATATACCAATCCTAAATCATTGGTGAAAATTACATATCTCTTTCTTTTTTCTTACCTTTGCGTACTTTGCGTCCTTTGCGGTTCGTTTCATTATCTATATTTTTCACGACTCATTTAAGACTGCTATAGCTGAATTCTTCTTCAAAAGACTTGTTCGCGTAAATATACGCGAACAAGCCTTTTTTGTCCAAACTTTAGAAGTACAGGGTGTAATAAGGATGAATCAGCTATATTTTTTGTGATTCCCAGTGTGCCTATTTACCTCACAGCCAATCTCGATAAGCAGATATTTCATTTACGCTGATTTCAAACGGCATCCCCTTACCAAATGGCGGATAAACGCGGATTTTGCCATTGCTAGTAAACCGTTCTAACCTATTACCCAACTGGGCAATATTGCTGACTATATGCCAGTAAGATACTAAGTCAGGGCAATCAATAATTAATGTTAGGATGCTAGCATTTGTTGTGAGATACCACTGACAATTAGACAACAAAACTCGCGTAATGCGATCGCAAGCTAGAAAAAAGCATCTGCCAGTAGACTGTTCTAGCTCCATTTGCAGCATTGCATCCTGTTTCGTTACCTCAGTTGGAGGTAAATCATCGGGAGGAAGCAGGTAAAGTTTAGAAGACATAATTTCGCACCTCTTGGTTGTAGCGCGTCAAACTCTCCAAGTTTTTTTGCATATCCGAAGACGAGGGTTTGAGGGCTAGCGTACCTAAATTTAATTCGTCTTGAAATTTCTTGATTTTGTCTCGACAAGTCTCCACATCACCGATAATTGAATTTTCAATCAAATAATCTTCGTCGAAACAAATGTTTGTACGATCGAATGGTTTTTGGTTGGAATTCGCACTATTTTGCAATACTTGAGCCGTATTAGCCTTCATTTTCTGACTAAATTGGCGGATGAAAGGCAATGCCTCACTCACTGCTTCATCAAATGTTTTGCCAACATAAAAAAAGCGTGCCAGCACGAAGTTTTCTGCACCACTAGAATTTAAGGCTCGATATTTAGCAACAGTATCCTTCAATCTTGGTAGGGAGAATGGCGGCCCGCCCATTAAGCTGAAGGAATGTTTAGCAGCAAACTCAATCCCATCATCGCCGCCAGTGGCAACATACACTGGTACTTGACTCTGCAATGGTTTTGGGTAAATGGTTAAGCGATCGCATTGATAATACTTGCCATTAAATGATACATCAGTTTCATATAAAAGCTTTTGAACCAGTGCGATCGCCTCTAGCATCTTGGGACGGGATTCACTTGGGAGTGTCGCAAAATGCTTATTTTGTTGCGGAAAGGGGCCGCCTTTGGCAACTCCAAATAATAATCTTCCATTGCACAGGTTATCCAGAGTGGCGATATCCTCCGCTACCCGAATTGGGTTGTGGAATGGCAGTAACACCGCCGCAGTAGCCAATTGGATAGTTGAAGTCAGTCCCGCCAAATGTGCCATTAACAGCAACATAGACGGGCTGAGATTGGATTCACTAAAATGATGCTCACTCACCCAGGCTGACTCAAAACCTAAGCTTTCTGCCTGTTTTATCAGTGTCACTTGCTCAAAGATGGCACGATGAGCATCTTGGTGGTGATTATCGTAATTGCAGAAAATTCCAGTTTTCATTACTTGCGTTGATACTTTGTGCTAGCTATTCGAGTGGTCGATAAGTTCGTACTAAGCACTTTAGTGCTTAAATTCCCCCTCTCGATTAATGCGCTGAATGACTAAGTTGCAACCCACTGCAACTCCAACCATAAGCGTGGATTGTTTTCTTTGAGCTTCGACATCGGATCGCGCAATAATCGCTTGGCATTCATGCAGACTACCTGCACTAGACCCATGTTGTATGCTACTTCTCTGAGTATTTCTTTGTGGGCTTGCACACAGGAAATCATTTCGGCAGAGCAATAAATTCCTATATATTGCAAGCGTCTAGCAGGTCGCCCCCAAAAACAGGTGATGACTTGCACATGACACCCATCTAGTAATTCCCCAACTTTTGGGTAGTAGTGGTTGAGGACTCTTGTGAATTCTTTGGCTAAGATATCTTCAGCAATCATTGGAACTGATATTTCTGTAGCGTCCATCACGCTATTTAATATAACATAATTTTATCAATTAAATATGACAAAATGCCTTATTAGGTTTAAATAAAATATTAAATATTACAGAAAAAAGAGGTGTACCTTATTTAGTATCACCTCCGATTTGCGTAAAGCATCTTTATATTGAATCAGATATCAAAGTAGCCTTGCTGACAAAAATTTGATATCAAAATCATGAATTCAAATAAAATGTATTTTATTAGTACATTTTATTTGAATTATAAATATTAAATTTTTAATTATTATCGAGCATTGCGCTCACAAACTAATACCTCCGCGATGATATCCGGCACATTTCCAAAGTCTGCAAATCCTTCATCACCACGGATTGGTGATATAAATGTATAGTTAGGATCGCACACTCCATTGTCATAAACTTGAAGAAACCACCTATCGGGAAATCCTTCTACACCTAATTCTACAGTGTACCAACTCTCGCCAATCAAATGAGAGCTAAAGATTGTGAACCACTCCCGATTCTCTTCTGAAATATTCCAATCTGCCATTAGCAGTTCTAAAGCAATTTGTCCCGCATCTGTTGAAGTCAACAACATTTTTACTCCTTATTTGCGACTTCAGTATTTTCAACATCGGTATTCGGAACTTCCGGGTATAAACCCAGTTCTTTAGCTAGCTCACGCGCCACAAAAAATAAAAACTTGGCACCGTCTTGATTGCCTTCATGGGCAAACATAGTTGCTACTTGTAACATTGCTTGTACGAAACCGGAATCAATCAACTCTGGCTTAGATTCTAAAACTTGTGGTTCTTGACCATTAGGACATTTGAGCAATTCATCAATCAGGTTAAAATACAATTGTTGGCGTTGTTCTGACATGGTTTTTCTGTTGATTTTAGTAAGTAAATAGTGAATTGGTTACTGTTCGATACTTTGCCGCCACAGTCTTTCCAACATTTCAACTTGTTCTTTTAAAACAGCCGCACGATGTACAAGATATCTGTCATAAAAGAGAATGCCTAACCCAACACAAATAGGGGTTAACAAGAAGAACCATTGCAAAATAGCGGCAAATTTATATTTTTCAGCAACAGTCAGCATTTGATGAATCACATTACGATCAGAGGATTTGATGCTAGTCTGAGGGGAATGTGTAACCTCTGTCTGGGGAGCCAAAGCGGGAGCATTTTTAGTAGTCTTGTTAACTTCGTAAGCTAAATTCTGGGATTTTACTAAGTCCAGATGTCGCTCCCAAATTATGCCAAATACTACTACGCCTGGAGAAAGCATTACTAAGGTAACTACACAAACCGTAAGGACATTTAAAACTTTTGCTTTCATCTTGGCTCTCCCTTGCTAGGTAGTCTGCACCCAGTAAGAAAATATCCTTTGCTGTTTATCTCAAACAGTTTTGATATTAAAATATGTGTAAACGGTAATTTTCACAATCATAAGTTGTCAGCTTTTTTTCTAATTACCACTGACTACTTACCAATAAAAAGTTACCAAATTTTTCGCAAAACGTAGGATTATTCAATCAGAAAGAACGCACTTAGATCGGGAATCTCATTTCATCTTACTCTCAAAAGGGAGATTAAGAAGTCCCCCCTAGTTCACTCAGCTTTCGCTCAGGAATGTTGGGGGGTAGAGGGGAATCTCTGCGTAAATCCTATACGATTTATATCAGCCCCTCTCCACAAAACAGTCTACCCCAGCCCCGTTAAGATTATTAAATTCATTAGAATAGTACTCAAAGCCTGTAATCTTCATCTGATAAGCATTATAAAAATTTATTGGGGTATGGGTGCTAGTGTTTTTGAGACAGGGTGCTAGTGTTTTTGAAGTGGGGTTCTGGTGTTTTTGTACTCAACCTAAAAGCAATGTAGGCAATACTTTAGAACTGTTTTTGATGTTAGTTTTGCTAAACAAAAGCTGCACTCAAAAGGAAATATGAATGTCTCTTGATAAAGATAAACTAATAAATTGAGAAAATCAATTAAATGTTTTGAAATTAAATTGTATTTCCATAACAAATGGAAAATAACAATAAAAATTATTCATATATACAGAATTATAAAAATTAATCTTAGCCTGAGAGACAACAGTCAGCAATTCCAAATGGTAAAATATAAGAATGAGAGCGTCTGATAAAAGTTCTTCCTAAACTTTCATATTTGGTAGTTTGGTTAGAATACAAAGTATATGCACTCATTGACATTAAACTGTAAATTAAATACACACGAGCTTATTGTTACAAGTAAATACTTTGTACTAAGATTTAGAATTATAGGAGTTAAATAATGCGGATTGCTCAAGACATAACAGAATTAATTGGACGAACTCCTTTAGTTCAACTAAACAAGATTCCTCAAGCTGAGGGAGTAGTAGCAAGGATAGTTGTCAAATTAGAAGGGATGAACCCAGCAGCTTCGGTTAAAGACCGCATTGGGTTAAGTATGGTACTTTCAGCAGAAGCGGCTGGCTCAATTACCCCTGGAAAGACTATTTTAGTTGAACCTACTTCGGGCAACACAGGAATTGCTCTAGCGATGGTAGCTGCGGCGCGTGGCTACCGTTTGATTTTGACAATGCCAGAGACGATGAGCCAAGAACGACGCGCTATGCTCAGAGCTTATGGCGCAGCTTTGGAGTTGACACCAGGCGCAGAAGGAATGCGGGGAGCTATTCGCAAAGCCGAAGAGATTGTGGCTAATACTCCTAATGCTTTTATGCTGCAACAGTTCCGTAACCCAGCCAATCCCAAGGTTCACCAGGAAACTACCGCCGAGGAAATTTGGGCAGATACAGACGGAGAAGTGGATATCGTTATTGCTGGGGTAGGTACTGGTGGGACGATTACTGGCATTGCAGAGGTACTTAAGAGTCGCAAGCAGACTTTTAAAGCGATCGCAGTTGAACCCAGCAATAGCCCTGTCCTCTCCGGTGGTGAAGCCGGGCCACATAAGATTCAAGGCATTGGTGCCGGATTTATCCCAGACGTTCTCCGCCTAGAATTAGTTGATGAAGTAATTAGAGTCAGCGACGAACAAGCGATCGCTTATGGGCGACGTTTGGCAAAAGAAGAAGGCTTATTATCTGGGATATCCTCTGGTGCAGCTTTGTGTGCTGCAATTCAAGTCGGTAAACGCCCAGAAAATGCCGGACGTTTAATCGTGATGATTCAGCCTTCCTTCGGCGAACGTTACCTCAGCACCCCGATGTTTCAAGATTTGTCCTTAGAAACTGCTGGTGTCCGTTAAAGAGAGTAGAAAAGGAAACAAATTAAAAATCCCACGGCTTAAGCTGTGGGATTTTTGATTCATCCAAAGAGTGGTATTTCAGCTTCTACACACTAACAGCAACCTTCTTAATGACTTCCTGGGAAATTGGAATGCTGATTTTAAACTCCGTTCCCTTGCCTAATTCTGAGGTGCAAGAGAGCGAACCACCATGTTTTTCAGCGACAATTTGGTAGCTAATCGATAAACCCATACCTGTCCCTTTGCCTACAGGTTTTGTGGTAAAGAAAGGATCGAACAGACGTTGCCGAACAGATTCTGGCATACCTAGACCATTGTCTGCAATCCGAATTTCGACTTGATGAGCATTAATTTGTTCAGTGTAAATAGTAATGGTTGGAGTTGTTATTTGTCCTTGATTCTTCGCTAATGACTCTTCCAAAGCATCGATCGCATTACTCAACACATTTATAAACACTTGATTGAGTTGCCCTGCATAGCATTCCACTTGGGGTAGCTTGCCGTAGTGTTTAACAAGCTCAATACCTACACGATCTGACTTTTCTGTGAAGCGATGTTGCAGAATCATTATGGTACTATCAATGCCCTCATGAATATCAACGGCTTTAATTTCCGCTTCGTCCATGCGTGAGAAGCTTCGTAGCGAAGCGACAATTTGCCGAATTCGGTCTGCTCCAACCCGCATAGAAGACAGTAGTTTAGGCAGGTCTGACAGCAGGAATTCCAGATCGATTGCTATAGCTTCTGACTGAATTTCTGGATGGGGAGATGGGTAATGTTTTTGGTAAAGTTCCAGCAACTTTAGCACCTCTTGGGTGTAGGCGTTGGCATGAGTCAGGTTGGCAAAGATAAAATTGACTGGATTGTTGATTTCGTGAGCAACACCAGCTACCAGTTGCCCTAAGCTTGACATTTTCTCGGTCTGCACAAGTTGAGCTTGGGTTTGTTGCAATTTGTACAGAGATTTTTCGAGTTGTTCGGCTTTTTCTCGCTCTCGCATTTCAGATGCTTGCAAAGCTTCATTATTAGCTTCCAATTGTTGCGAGTAAACTTGTAGGTTGGTGTAAAGACGAGCGTTCTCGATCGCAATCGAAATTTGTGCTGTCAATAGACTCAGCACATTCACCCGTTCTGAAATAAAAGCGCCAGGAATGAGATTATTTTCCAGGTAAATAAGACCAGTAAACTTGCCAGAGTGAATCAGTGGGAGACACAAAATCGATTTGGATTGGTGAGTGATGATATAAGTATCAGTCGCAAAACGGGAGTCTTTAACAGCATCGTTTAAAACCAGGTTCTCTCTGGTTCTTTCCACATAATTAAATAAGGCAATCGGGAGTAAAGGTGAATTAGTCTCATCCTGCCCGTTAACAACAACATTAACGTTCTTACCTTCAACTATTCCCGCCGCTTCTCGCATCCATTGATCCTCGTGCTTGACAATAAAGTAACCTTGTTGAGCGCCAGCATTTTCAATGACATTTTTCATCAATCTTTCGAGCAAGCGACTTAACACCATCTCTTCTGACAAGACTTGCGAAGCTTTCATCACCGCCATCATGTCGAGAATTTGAGCGCCTCCGCTAGTCGTGGAGCTTGTTTGAATAGTTGGCAGGTAATTCGTTTCTGGTTTTTTTGTGTTTGATTGCACAATTAATTGCGGATAGCGTGCTTCTAAATCTTTGACTTTAGCTTTAGCACCCCAATGGCCATAAGCATAGTAAGCATTGGTCATGTATGTTTGGGCAATGGCTTTTTTACCCCACGACAAATAGAATTTAGCCGCGAGTTCGTGAGCGATCGCTTCTTCGTTGATATACTCGTTTTCTTTAGCAAGTGCGATCGCTTTGTCGTACATCTCGATCGCTTCAATTTTTTCGCCTAAAACCCGATGCCGTTCTGCTTCTACTAAATAGAATTTGTGTAAATGATTCATTGGGGCATGATGCGCCCATTTTTGCATTTTTTCTTGATTAGCTTGTATTCGGTCAAGAATGCCCTGCTGCTCTGATTGTGGAGTATCAGAATATACTGCTAACCACACCAAAGAATCGTAGAAATGGAAGATAGGAATAACAGGCAATCCTACCATTGCACCTAAATACTTCTCTGCTATAGCAGTATGCTCAATTGCTTGAGAGTAGTTTTCAAACAAATAACAAAGTAAAAGTTTGTTCAAATATGAGTAGAAAATTCCCGAATTATCATTTGCTTGCAGGTGCAGGGGCAACCTGATTTCCTCGTCGTAGACTTCACCCTGGAGACGACAGGGATCTTCACTTCTTCCGAGTAAATTTAAGACAGCCTGCAAATAAATTTCTTGAAAATTCAGTGCTGTTTCTTGCTTAATTTTATAAATAGCATCTCTGTAAGTTGCCATCTCTGTTTCCAGTCCAGTCAATTCTTGGCCGCTAAAGTAAGCGCAATATGAGTATACTATTAGACCAAAAGCAGCCCATTCTAAATCTCCCGTCTCCATTCCGCTAGCGTAAGCTGACATGAAAGGCTCTAATGTTTCTTTGAGATGCTCTTTCCAATGTCGGGTAAATATATTTACGATGACAACTGTCTTGGCTTTGATTTCTTGAGCATTCAACTTTGACACTAGATTTAAAGCTAATTGACCAAGCTGATGACCTGAATCAATATCTCCCACAACTCCACAAAGCAGAAGACCATAATTGGCATAACCAAAGGGAGATACCGAGGCATTACCATATTGGACGGATAATTGTACTTGTTTGCACACCGTCAAGGGCAATAGTTGTGGAACCGCAAGATATACAGCAGCAAAGATACTTGATAAAAGTCTGATAGCTGCTAATTTATAAGGATCGCTCATTTGAGGCAGTTCAATTAAATCCTCAATTCGCTTCTCGTTGAAAATTGCCGCAGTTTCCCCTAATGCTTGCCTAATATCTGACGGGTTAGGCTCTTGGGGAAACTCTACCCCTAACAGCTTTAAAACTTCTAACGCTGTATTAACTGCTTCTAATAGCTTGGTCTGGGATACGTAAGCTTGAATCTGGACTTCATAAACTTTAATTTTGTCGAGCAGCGTTTTAGCGCAGTTTTGTACTATCTCAACAAATCTCTGCATTCCGGCAAAATCACCGCTCAAAAAAGCTGCCTCTGCTGCTTCTGAGTGCAATGCTAATGTTAATTCATATTCACATTTCCAGCTTTCTTCCACTAATAATCCCAAACCAACTTGCAAATATTTGATCGCGGAATCATTCGCTGTGGCGGCTTTGGCTCTCTGACCTGCGATCAGATTGAGTTCTGCAAGTTGATATTTTTCTGTTTCAGATATGAGTAAATCAGTACCGTAATTGAGTTGATTAACTAAAGCAAATATATTTTCTTTGCGTTCTTCTGGTGTAATATTTTGCAGCAGTAATTGACCAATTTTCAGATGCGTTGCTTTCTTCTGCTCATCGGGAATCAGAGAATACGCCGCTTGCTGTACTCGATCGTGTAAAAACTTGTAGTCAACTTTGACATCAGTTAAGGTAACGTCGCCTGAATCTTCCTGACTAAACACTAAAGGAATTTTGTAATCCTGATTTAACGGCAGAATTAACCCAGCTTGCAGGGCTGACCACAATTGCGCCGCAGTTGTTAAAGAAGATGCTTCATTAACGATCGCCAATACTTCTAAGTTAAACGTGCTGCCAATACAAGCAGCGAGTTTGAGGACTTTTTGCGTTTCTGGTGACAGTTTACGAATATTTCTCGCCGTCAGTTCAACCACATTCAGGTCAGTGATGCCGATCGCTTGAATATGTTGGATATTCCATTCCCACTTGCCGGAATGGAACTCGTATGTTAACAAGTCTTCTTGGTAAAGGGTTTTGAGCAGTTGCGTTAAGAAGAACGGATTGCCACCAGTTTTGTGTAATAGTAATTCTGTCAACGGGTTGCTATATTCTCTATGATTCTTCAATGTGTCGCTAATTAACGCTTCCACATCCGTTAGCTGTAACGGTGCTAAGACGATGTTATCTACCACCGCACCAGAGGATTGAATCTTGTCTAAACTGAGCATGAGCGAGTGGGTGGGCGACACTTCATTATCGCGATATGCTCCAATTAAAAATAGATATTTGCGTGGCTTGCCGCCGTAGGCATCGCTATCCGTCATCAATAGCTCAATTAAGTTCAGCGATGCCGAATCTGCCCACTGCAAATCATCCAAGAAAACAACCAGAGGATGGTCTTGGGTTGTGAATACGCCAATAAATTGCCCAAAAACGCGATTGAAACGATTTTGAGATTCAGCCGCACCCAGTTGTGTCACAGATGACTGAGTTCCAATAATTAGTTCGACTTCTGGAATAACATTAATAATGACTTGCCCATTCTCCCCCAAAGCAGTTAGAAGTTTCTCTTTCCAAACTTGAATTTGGGCTTCGTTTTCGGTGAGTAATTGCTGAATTAACGATTGGAACGCTTGAATCAACGATGCATAGGGAATATTGCGCTTGAACTGGTCAAACTTGCCTGCAATGAAATAACCCCTTGCTCCTACAATCGGTTTATGAACTTCATTGACAACACTTGTTTTTCCAATCCCCGAATAACCAGAGACGAGCATCATTTCGCTGCTACCACTCGCCACACGCTTAAATGCAGCCATCAATTTTGCTACTTCTTCCTTGCGTCCGTATAGTGTTTGCGGAATCAAAAAATGCCCGGATTTATCTTGTCTTCCCGGTACAAAGTTTTCAATTTTTCCAGTCGTTTGCAGTTGAAACAAACATTCCTCTAAATCAGCTTTCAATCCCCAGGCGCTTTGATACCGCTCTTCTGCTGTTTTCGCTAATAATTTTAAAATAACTGCACTAATCGCCTCTGGCACATCTCCCAGGATACGGCACACGGTTTCGCTACAGGGTGCGGCTGGTGTTTTGGCAATGTGACAGTGGATTAACTCCATCGCATCAACAGCTTGAAAGGGCAAAATACCCGTCAGCATTTCATATAAAGTGACACCCAATGAGTAAAAATCGGTGCGATAGTCAACCGCCCGATTCATTCTACCCGTCTGTTCAGGCGACATATAAGCAAGCGTACCTTCGAGCAAATTTGGATTGCTCAAAGTGGGATTTTCTTTATCAAGCCGTGAGGAGATACTGAAGTCAATCAGTTTGGCTTCACCAGAATCAGGGTCAATTAAAATATTGTGCGGTTTAATATCTTTATGAATAATTTGTTGGGCGTGCAGTTCTCCTAAAATTTGTGCCAGATTAATTCCCACTTTGAGGAAAGTAATCAAGCTGGTTGTTTGAGTTGCAATCACCTCTTGGAGCAAGCAACCCGGAATGTCTTCTAAAACCAAAGCCAGTCCATGCTGATAATTCTTTAACTCGTAGGCTTTAACAATGCCAGGAATTTGCAAAGACTCAATGATTTGATATTCGTGGCGCAGTCGGGCAATGTCTTCTAGGGGTGCATGTTCGCACAGGAGAGTTTTGACAATGACAGCAACGTTATCGGTTTCTCGCCGTCCACGATAAATGACGGTTTTACTACCGGAGTGGAGAGTTTCGAGGAGTTGATAGCCGGATAAAGTAGCTGTCATTGTTTTTTCTTGCAAAATTGGCATTCTTAATATGCCCATGCAAGATTAACTGTGTAACATCTGAGACAAAATGATACATAGTTTTAATACTTGAGAGCAAGAGACGCGATAAATCGCCGTCTCTACAATAATCAATCTTTTGTAGAGACGGCGATAAATCGCGTCTTTGCTTTGCTACATAAGTTCGGTACTAATGTTTACAGTTGCCTTGCTTTTGGTGTTGTTGAGAATCTTGACCGTGATTATGATCTTTACCGTGGGAACAGTTTTGCAAATCTTGCTTCAGAAGCTTGTCGCTGATTTCTTGCAAGGATTCATCCACAGCTTGTAAGCCAATCCAAGTATCAATCTTTTGGACATCAAATCCTACTTCGCGGCGATCGCCTACTTCTAACAAAGGACGGCGAATTAACAGTGGTTCTTTCAGCATCAGCGCCAAAGCGGTTTGTTCATCGACCTTTTCAGGAACCACCTCACCAGATTTTACCTTGGGGGCGGAAAGATTAAACCATTCGACTACGGGGCGATCGCCAAAAAATGAACGCAACCGTTCAGCTGTCCAAGCTTCTTTTAGCAAATTCTGTGGTATCACCTCATGACCGGCAGCTGTTAGCAAAACTTTTTGCTTAACTCCACCTTTACAGCCTGGTTTGCTATAGAAAATTACCTTTGCCATTGAACTATCTCCTAATTACTCTTTCGCGCTAAAGCGCTAACTACGAACCGATGAAATTAGAGGATGTTTGAAAAGTTCTCTTGTCAGTATCAAAAGTTTTAGATCCCTCTAAATCTCCCTTAAAAAAGGAGACTTTGATTCCGGTTTCCCACTTTTGAAGGGGGGGTTAGGGGGGATCTAAAAGCCTAAAGTCACAACAAAATATTTTTCAAACAACCTCTTAAAAATTCCTAGCTTTATGGCTAACTGAGTCAAACTCAAACCTCTGATTTGGATCGGTTTCGCCATAAATATTAAAAGTCACAGTTGGTTCATCACCCACTGCTTCTACACTGTGAATTGCATCGGGAGTAAAGCTAATAATGTCTCCTGGGAAGAGAGTTATCTCTCCCGTTGCTTCAATTTTGTCCTGAAATTCTGGGCTATTGGTGCGTCGCCAAAAAGTATTTTTTTCCTGGCCTCTTAGCACCGCCACGATTCCCCATGTCCCATGATTATGAATGTTTGAACGGGTTCCTGGTGCAAATGTTACTGTTTGCACTGTTAACGGAAAACCCAATTCATCATATAGGAGTAAAACAGAGCTTCCCGTTTTGGGTGAAGGTTCTAAATTTTGACTTTGCACCCAGTAGGAATTTACCATCAAGCGCCTTACGAGCATCCGAATTTCTGGCAGACAATTGGTTTCATTGTCGCTGCTATTGAGAACATCTTCCACCTCAGTTAAAAACCGATAAAGGCGGTAGTTTTCTCTCAATAAATCCCATGCTCTTACAGATTTACAGTCTTGATGCTGACCGTCCCCTGTTAGCAGCCAATCCCTACCTTTCATAACTTTTAAATTGATAGTGGAGAAGATTGGAACACAATGATCGGTGAGACATTAGGAATGTTACCTACAGGAAGTTTAGTAGGTATGTTAATAGGAGGGATGATAGAGTTACTATCAGTACTTGCTCCTAATAGGGAATAGGATTTGGTAGATAACCAATTGTTCATGATTTCACCTTGACTTTTCATTCCTGACTAATTAATCGTCTTCTTCTGCTGGACGTGTCAAAATATCCAGCAGAATACCAGAACCAAAATCATTCTTTTCGTCTATCTGTTTGACTCTGGTGCTGATTTCTTTGGCTTGCTCAATTTCTCCTAACTTTGCTAGCACTAATCCAGAAGCAGCATAAGCATTTAAGTACAATCGAATTTGTGGGTCTTCTTTGCGATTGACTAATATCGGCTGAAGTTGCTCCCAGTCATCAGGAAATTGTTCTAGTTCTTTAATTTTATCTAATAATTTGACTGTTGTTTGTAGTGCAAGAGAATAATTATTTTTATAATAGAAAAATCTATATGCTGCTACCAAGACATCTGTATTATCACTAGTCTGGTCTAAAGCTTGTTGAATATATTTTTCGGATTCTGATGTATTCTCCCAGTTTTGTGCAGCGAGAATTAATAGGTTTTTGATATCATCTGGAACCTCAAACCAGGAGAATTTATTTGTATCGACTTGCATAATTAACTCCTGAATAGAGATAAAGAGGACCGGAGATATGAGACAATACGGTTCGGTTAAAGCAAGAGAGATGATAAATCGCCATCAAGACGAAAGATTGATTATTGTAGAGACGGCGATTTATCGCGTCTTTGCTTTGCCCAATGCCCAATTTAAAACAAAGTAAGAACGTACACCAAGGTGAATAAAACAATCCAAATAATATCTACGAAGTGCCAGTAAATCTCTGTCATTTCGATGAAAGTATGATTGGTTGCAGAATATTCACCAGGGAGACGCGATCGCCACAATGCACGTAATATCAATAACAGTCCAATAAAAACGTGCAAACCGTGGAACCCTGTCATGATATAAAAGCAGTTGGCGAAGACGTTGGTGGTCAAACCATACCCCAATGTTGAGTACTCATAAACCTGACCAGCCAAGAAAATTGCCCCCATGATTGCAGTAATTGCATACCACAGTTGCATTCCCTTGACGTTATTCTTTTTAATCGCCGTATCACCGAAGTGAATCACAAAACTACTAGACACCAGAATAATGGTGTTAATTGTCGGTACAAGTAGTTCTACTTCACTCCCTTCTGGAGGCCAAACGGGTGTAATACCTCTAAAAAACAAGTAAGTAGCAAAAAATCCCCCAAACATCAGAGATTCAGAAGCAAGGAATGTCAACAATCCCCAAACTCTTAAATCTGGATGTTCTTCGTGTCCTGCACTGTGTTCTTCGCTTGTGGTTGTAGCTATAGTCATAGATTTTTTGACAATACGATCTACTCTGTCTGTTGTGGAAGCTTAAATAAAGAATGAAGTCTGAATCAGCAAAATTTCCATTCTTTATCCAAAATCCTTGTTTAGCCAAACTCTTGACTTGTTCAGGAATTTTAAAAATTCCGAGTTTCGTGTTCTGAACTCGGCCGTTTGTGTTCTGAACTCGGCCGTTTGTGTTCTGAACTCGGCCGTTTGTGTTCTGAACTCGACCGTTCGTGTTCGGAACTCGGTCGTTCATGTTCGGAACTCGGTCGTTTGTGTTCGGAACTCGATCGTTTGTGTTCGGAACTCGGTCGTTTGTGTTCGGAACTCGGTCGTTTGTGTTCTGAACTCGGCCTTTCATGTTCCAAGCTTGAAAGTTTGAGTTCCAAGCTTGGAGTTTCAAGTTCTCAAATTTAATGACTAGAAGTTTCAGTGGCTTTGAGTGCGATCGCAATACTGAATATACCAACTAAGCACTAACTTCCGGCGTTGCAGATGGCTGTATTTCAGTACTACGATCGTGACCGTAGTCATAAGGGCCATGAGTCACAACCGGCAACACTTCCCAGTTTTCAATTGCAGGTGGTGAGCTAGTTGTCCACTCTAAAGTCAAAGCTTGCCAAGGATTATCACCAGCCAAAGGCCCTTTCAACCAACTGTAAATCATGTTGATGGTGAAAGGAATTACCGATATCCCCAAAACAATTGAACCGAAGGTGCAAATTTGATTGAGGTCGATAAATTGGGGGTCATACATTGCCACTCTTCGCGGCATTCCTTTCAAACCCAACTCGTGCATCGGTAAAAAAGTGAGATTTGTGCCGATGAAGGTGAGGGCAAAGTGAATGCGTGCCAAGTTTTCATTCAACATTCGTCCGGTCATTTTGGGGAACCAGTGATAAATGCCGGCATAAATGCCAAACACAGAACCGCCAAACAGAACGTAATGGAAGTGTCCGACAACATAATATGTGTCGTGGACGTGAACATCAAAAGGTGCTGTTCCCATCGTCACACCACTTAAGCCGCCCATGACAAACATGGACAACAAGCCAATGGCGAAAAGCATCGCACCTGTGAAGCGGATTTTACCACCCCAAAGGGTAGCAACCCAGGCAAAAATCTTCACGCCCGTGGGAACTGCAACGATAAGAGTGGAGATGGTGAAGAACATCCGCATCCAGCCGGGTGTACCACTGGTAAACATGTGGTGTACCCAAACGAACAAACCCACAACGCAGATGGCTACACTAGAATAAGCGATCGCTTTATAACCAAAAATTGGCTTGCGGGAGTGAACTGGAATTACCTCCGACATGATGCCGAAGATGGGCAGAATCATTAAATATACTGCCGGGTGAGAATAAAACCAGAATAAGTGTTGATAAATTACAACATTACCGCCCGCATCTGGTTTAAAGAAGGATGTACCAAAGTTGAGGTCAAATAACAGCAGAACTAAACCGGCTGCTAATACAGGTGTGGAGAAAAGTGCTAGCAGTGAGGTAGCCAAGATTGCCCAGCAAAACAAGGGCACTTGATCCCATTTCATGCTCGGAACCTTCATCATCAAAATGGTGATTACGAAGTTCAGCGAACCCAAAATTGAGGAAGTTCCCACCAAAACGATCGCAAGTATCCACATAGTTTGAGCGATTGGCGCTGTCACCAAACTCAAAGGTGGATAAGCTGTCCAGCCAGATTGCGAACCGCCAAAAATGAAACTACCTAATATAAGCGCACCGGCTGGTGGATTTAACCAAAAGGCGATCGCGTTCAGCTTCGGGAAAGCCATATCCCTAGCACCGACCATCAACGGCACTAAATAGTTACCAAATCCGCCAATAGCGCTAGGAACAATCCACAGGAAGATCATAATCGTCCCGTGATTGGTCATGAAAGCGTTATACAGATTGGGGTCGAGTACGTCTGATTCTGGTGTTGCTAATTCCACCCGCAGCGCGATCGCCATCAGTCCGCCGATGAGATAGAAGACAAACGCCGTCACCAGGTATTGAATACCAATAACCTTGTGGTCAACATTAAAAGTAAAATAATCTTGCCATTTCCACGCCTTTGGATGGGAAGCGTGGCCAGCCACCATTTCCGGTTTATTTCCTTCTGGTGGATTATTCCGTGGAAATTCTACCTGCGTCATATTTTTGTCCTTTGTCGTTTGTCATTTGTCATTTGCCTTTTATCGTTTGTCCTTTATCATTTGTCCGTTGTCATTTGTCAGTTACCAATAACTAATGACCAATGACTAATGACCAATGACTAATGACTAATGACTAATGACCAATAACTACTGACTCTAGAGTTGCTGCACTGATTCCCATATCATGGGTGTGAGGCGCGAGAAACTCTGATGTTGATAAGTCGGCTGGATTAACTGCAACAACTTGATTGGGGTTTTGCTGTTGAGCAATCTGGTTTTCTGTCCGCCAGCTATTATATTCTTCCGGTGTGTGGACAATTACCTGTGTCCGCATTGAACCGTGATAACCACCGCACAATTCAGCACAAACTACGGGATATGTACCTGGTTTGGTGGCGACAAATCGTAGTTCGGTAGGGATACCGGGAAGTGCATCTTGTTTCAAGCGGAAGTTTGGAACCCAAAATGAATGAATTACATCTTGTGCTGAAAGGTTGAGTTGAACATCAGCACCGACGGGTATGTGCAATTCCCCAGAGGTAATGCCACTATCAGGGTAATTAAATATCCAGGCATACTGTATGCCTTTGACATCAACAACTAAGTCGGCTGGTTTCCCTAGAGTTTGAGGAGATGCGCCAATACCGATTGTTGGAGCAACTGTAGCTTCAGAGGTATCGCTAAGTGTAGCAGCGTAGGCGTAGCCCGCCGTAGGCATCGCGGTTCCTGACTTATGAGCAACATGAGCGGCTGAATGAGGATGACCCGCAGGCTCAAAACCGCCCATTCGGTTAAAAACATCTACACTGTAGATGCCCAAACAGAGGACAATCACTGTTGGAATTGCTGTCCAAAAGATTTCTAAGGGAACGTTACCTTCCACTCGTGCGCCATCGGTATCGTCACCCTTGCGGCGACGAAACTGAATCAAAAAAAGTACAATAGTTCCTTGTACTACTAAGAAGAATGCGATCGCAATGGTAAACATGACGTTGAAAAAACCGTCTACCAAAGGCGCTTGTAGCGATGCCTGCACCGGCATAAGAGTGTGGTTTTGACCGATCCAAATGCTGATTGCTGTAACTGCTATCCCAGCAACCAGAGTCCATAGTGAAACAGGAACTTGTTGCATACATGCTACCTGCTTTGTAAACAGTCTTTTATAGGTACTGGGTATTGGGTACTGGGTACTGGGGATTAGGTATTAGGTATTAGAAAAACTATTCCTTGTCTTCCCAGTCCCTAGTCCCCAGTCCCTAGTCCCCACGGGTATTGGGTATTGGGTACTGGAGATTAGGTATTAGGTATTAGAAAAACTATTCCTTGTCTTCCCAGTCCCTAGTCCCCAGTCCCCAGTCCCCACTCCCCACTCCCTTTTCACTTTTCACTTATTAACTTTCTAACGTGCAGCCATAAAAAAAGGGGGAAAATTCCAGATTTTTTCCATATCTTTCCCCCAGAAAATTACAAATTATATTTCAACTCCTATGAAAAAGTTAGCCCCCCGCTTTCAAAAAAGCTCGTTGTTCCAAGAGGGCACTGTTGGCCTAATATTGATTAGGCTATATTAGCAGCAAGTTTAAGTTTGTTAATAGCTGACATTTTGCGATTTACGCATTTGTTTACTGTGAACTATTTCTTAGTTGCAGTAAATACTTAGTATTCCCCTCAAGTTACCTTGCCTAGCGCATTTGCGCTTTTTACAAACAGTGCCTCCTTGAATTAACAACAATTTGGACTAACTCTAAAAACTCTAATTATTTCCTGCAACATGGGTGTAGCAATTTTTCGGACAAATCCGCGAACACGCTTCACAACCAATACAGTTTTCTGGAGAAGTAACTGCCATTACTTTCCGTTCAACTTCTTCATCATCTTCGTCTTCTACAAATTCGCCTTCTTCATTGAGTGCCTTCAAACCTAGCACATTGTACCCGCAGACTTTAACACATCTGCCACAGCCGATACATTTATCTTTGTCAATTTCTTGAGCGAATTTTGGTGTCCAAGTTTTACCGCCAAATGTCAAACCTGTTAGTTGTGCCATTAATAATCCCTTGGCAATTTTGCCTATCAATCTGTTTGTGCATTAATCATCATATTATCCTAATCTTTTCTTTTGTTGTATTCAAAACTCACTTTTGCCTTATAAAAAATCGATAACTTTGAACACAATGATAAATCATTTTTTAAATCAAAAATAAATGCAAATTATTGCCAATAGTAATTATGAATGCTTAAGTTTACCTCGTTCCTATAGAACGCATTCATTGACTCTCTGACTCAATCTCTGACTGGAGGCAGCAGCCGCTAATCAGCTATTTCCATGCAAAGTATAGAAAAAAGAGACGCATAAATTACAGGTTTGAAACCTACCCTCGTCGGTAAAGCCTGATGTAAACGCAAGTATATCGATAAAAGTGATGATATTGTTTTTCAAATACTTTTAGTTTTAGACAGATAAATCTAGATAAACAGTATACATATATACAAAAATAAATGTTCGTTAATTACATTTTGATATATGCAATATGTATTTTGCAAAGCAACAATTTGCAACTCGATCTGATTCAACTATTTATATAAATGATGACAAAATAAATATTGGTTTTCCATTTAAATCAATATAATGAATTTATGAAGGAAACATAATCAATTTATAAAGCAACTGTGATTTTTATGGCAGAATCTGAACGTGCCTTAAATATTAAAATTATTAATAAATCAGAGGAAGTCCAATCCTGTCAGGGTTAAATATGTTCTCGAAACACTTTATAGTTAAATACCAAATGTTCATTAAATACGTAATTAAATGAAGATTAAGATATTTTCCTAAGCTTGGTACGAACAAATTAATCATTTATTTCATGAAATGTATAGTTAATAAATAAGTTTTGTCCGGCTCGGTTTAAAAGCCTTAAATAGCTTCCGATTGGATGCCAAGTCAAAATATGGATGTGGGGAGTTAATGGGCGAGAAAAATTATTCTCGCCAGAAAGATTATGTGGTAGCGAGTCATGAATAGACAGGACTCATCCAGGGGAGAACTGAGACAGACATCTCAACGATTAGAGTGGGAAAAGAGCCAAATGCCTTATACAATTCCTAACAACAGTTGCGTTGGATGTGACAACTGCCGCCCCCAATGTCCTACGGGTGCAATCAGAATAGAGGACAATGAATATTGGGTTGATCCTGGTCTTTGTAATAATTGTGAAGGCTATTATTCAGAACCACAATGTGTAATAGCTTGTCCAACTAAGTCTCCCATTCCTTGGCAGGCGAAAAAAGGGAGATGCAAAGTTGAACCGAGAGATGCTAGCAGTTTAGACTTGTTTTCTAACGGCAAGAATAATCCATTTGCTTCTGCGATCGCAATTTGGGAAGCTTGTAATGTACTAGCACAACGCACATCCCTACATTGGGAAACCGATGAAGACGGCTACATCAGTTACAGCCGACAAGTTAATCAAGGTAAGGGTGCGATCGCATTTCACATCCAAGATCCATTGAAAGTTAACGACAAGGCTACAGATATAGCAGCAATTGAAGGGCTTGACATTAGAGCCGCTTGCATACATCTAATTTTTGCAGCTTACGCTACAGCCTTAGATCAACCTTGGGAACAAGAATTTGCGATCGATGAGCGGCAAATCGAGAAATATTTGGGGATGGAGAAACGCAAAGATTTAAGCAAAGCTGCCAAGCTAGCTTTAATGAAAAATCTCGTTCAGCAAGCTTGCTCCCTAATTATCTCCATTGACTGGCCGCAACAAGGTCGAATTAACGGATTCTCTGTTAAAAACTGCCGCTTATGGCACTTAGTAGATATTCAGCACCACTTTCAAGAAGACAATCTTGGATGCAAATATCTTATTGGGCTAACTTTTAAAGTCAAAGCAGGTGCATGGGCGCAATATTTCTTAAATAAACAAGCGTGTAAAGAGCGAACCGCATTCTATCAATACGGTAGTCTCCCTAAAACACTACTAACCACAGTTATGAGCATTTGGCAGCAACACGAAGGCGCAGTCCGATTAATGCTGTGGTTGCTGTTTAAAACCAAAATGGGCAAAGAACAACGCATTACCATTCCTACCTTGCTGCGTATTGCCTACGGTGAAGAAAAAGTTGCCCTTGCATCCAGACAACGCGAAGAACGCAAACGTCTGTTGCGAACCTTTGAAAGCGATTTGGAAATTCTCAATCATTATGGAATGAAGCCACTTTTCGATCCAATTACTTACCCACCAGAAATTCAACCTTTGTGGGCGAAGTTAATCGATCTTCCAGAAGATCCAGATGAAGCATTAGAATTTTGGACAAACGACGGTGGTGCTGAAACTCGCCTCACAGACACAGGCCCCCGTGGAAAGTGGAATCTGCTCATGAATGCGCGGATTTTAGCTTTTGAACTCCCACCAGAATGGGAACAGCAAATTTCCGAATCAGAAAAAAAGCAACGGCGAACTGCTAAAGCCAAAAGAAAACCCAAAGCTACAAACGATTTACTGGGCGAACAGATTTTGCAAGCGCGAAAAAATTTGAATCTCTCCCAAAGAGAATTGGCAAAACTCACAGGTAAAAGCCAAAGCTGGATTCGAGATATCGAAAATGGTCGTTTAAAAGCCAAATTAGAAGACCAAATACTGTTACGAAAAGTGCTGAATGTTGGTCAATCTTGATTTTGGATTTAGAATTTGGGTTCTAAGTGAGGAGTTAGCAATTATTTCTCCCCAGTCCCCTTTACTGTCAACTCTTCGGTAGAAAAAGCCGATAAGATTCGCTATCCATCAAAATTCTATAGCCCAGCCACATTAGTACAAAGGGAAATATCTTACTAGCATAGCGACTGAGGACTAAAGCAATACCAGGTAGGCGAGTTAGGTTATAGGACATCAATAGCCAGCATAAAACAATGACATAGCAAACTGGTATGATTACGGACAAATTTTGGATTGAGCTAGTGGCAAATAGGGGAATATAGATCCCCAAATTGTTACCACCGTTGGCAAGCGTGACGGCAGAGACACGATAGGTTTGTGGATCGCGGATTACGTCCCAGAGCGATCGCTTTCTGGAATCAAATCCTCGATATTTAGAGTTTATTTTCAGATTGGCTGACTTATCTTCATTTGAGTCATCCTGATTAAGGTTGCGTAAATTGTTCAAACCAATGAGTATCGGCAGAATCCCTAATAGACCAATCCAAGTTGACGGAATTGCTAGGCCCACTAAGAAACCAATCAAACTTACTATCACTAATCCCGTGAACCCTAGAAGCTCACCAACTACAACGTGCTGAGGCCGAAAAGTCCGATTAACTGAGCTAAAAAAAGCAGTCAGATAAATATTGTCGTCAAAGGTTGTTGCTATAGCAGCAGCTAGCCCAATCTTAATTGTTGCAATTAACCAATCCATCACCATCACTCGCTCAACACCTGTTTGATGACCGAAATTACCAATTGCTCAACCTGAGCAATCAGCCCCACGATATCGATAAATAGGGTTTGTTTATCTCAGATTTCCATAAGTCACACTCTACCGGAGGCGATCGCCAACAGAGGGAATTAATCTTGGATGTTGGTTCCACTGCCATCATCCAAAAACCTAAGTTATTTACCAATTTCTCTAACTTCAAAAAAAAATGGGGTAAGCCTCAGTAATAATATTTGACATCCTCCCCACCCTACTCCGTAGAGGGTGGGGATTCCAAAGATCGCTCTTTGGGTTTCCTCTTTCCACGAGTTGATTTGCTTTTATGAGTTGCCTCACTCAAGTATTGATCGGTCTCTCCAGAGGCCTTAGTTCCGGTGTGACCCACCGTACTCAGACCTTTTTCTAATATGTTACGTGCTGCATTCCAATCTCTATCTTGGGTATGTCCACAATGAGGACAAGAATGGGTTCTAGTACTCAGAGATTTCTTGACAATTTGCCCACAATTAGAGCAATTTTGCGAAGTATAGTGAGGCGGCACAGCAACTGTCACCACGCCAAACACTTTACCAAAATACTCAACCCATTCACGGAACAGCGACCACGACGCATCACTAATTGATTTAGCCAAGCGATGATTCTTGACCATATTCGCAATGAGCAAATCCTCGTATGCCACGAGGTCGTTAGACCTCACCACGCACCTTGCTGTTTTTACAGCAAAGTCTTTACGCTGGCGACTTACTTTGAGGTGAAGACGCGCAAGTTTATTTCTAAACTTAACTCTGTTTTGAGAACCCTTTTTAGTCTTGGACAAACGACGTTGCAGCCGTTTTAAAGACTTTTCACTTTTACGGAGATGTCTAGGATTGGCGACAGTTTCACCATTAGTATCGGTGTAAAAGTGATTCAAGCCAACATCAATGCCAATAGTTTTACCCGTTGGTTCATGCCTTTCTACTCGTTCTTGGTCAATGCAAAACTGGGCATAATACCCGTCTGCACGACGCACAACCCGCACTCTTTTAAACTGCTTAAGTTGGTAAAAATGCAGGTCACGGGTTCCCCAAAGTTTAAAGGTTCCCGCCTTGAATCCGTCGGTGAAAGTGATGTATTTCCGGTCATCGTCAAGTCTCCACCCACAGGTTTTGTACTCAACAGAACCGTGCGTTTGCTCTTTCTTAAACTTTGGAAATCCCTTTTTCCCCGGTGAAGATTTATTGCAGTTATCAAAAAATCGAGCAATGGCAGACCAGGCTCTTTCAGCACTGGCTTGTCTTGCCATTGAGTTGAGCTTTGATACCCAAAGAAACTCAATATTAGCAGCAAGCACAGCGCAGAATTTATTCAGGTCATAGCGTCCAATACCCTTGCTATCCATCCAGTATCTCAGGCAACTATTACGCACAAAACGAGCAGTTCTAATCGCTTCATCAAGCGCTCGATACTGCTCGTTTTGTCCTTCAAGTTTCGCCTCAAATACTATCATTTATATAATCTAAATCGACATAAATAGTATACTATGATTGTTAAAAACTTCGCTATTATACAGACTTCATTTCGCTGACGCTCAATATGAGTCTGCATAGTGGTAAGTTTTTAACCGCTTTACATCCACGAACGAACTACGAGACGTTGAGGCAGGGGTATTACAGCGATTCGATAAACGACCCAAAAAAGTATAACACTCTGGCTGCATTCTCGGATGTAATGCGCCATTCATTACCAGGATCAATTACTAGAGGGGTTTCAGCCCAAACCCTTCAAATCATCCGCCTAACCAAATAGATGGTTATTTCAGCCAAGGACTCATAATGATTAGCCGTTTCATTAACCTTCTGCCTAGAAGCACAGGTCAAAACATCTTACAGTCGCTCAGAGCAGCCATTCGGAGATACAGGTTTGCAGTCTTATTTTGCATCGGTCTTGCTGCCAGTTTGGTCTTGACTCTGGCTTTTGACGGTCATGCTGCTGTCGCTTCTGAATCTACTAATACACTCTCCTCTCTACTAAATCAGTTCCAAATACCCAAAAATTCGACAACTCGGTTACTAGAAACCGTAGGGCTATTTGTGGGAGGCATAATTTTTTGTATAGCTTTGGATCGCTGGTTTTCTAGCCGTTCTGTTGGATCTAGCAACACACCCTTAGCTGAACAAGCGCGGCGGCTCAAGCAACTCAAAATTGGGTATCCAGAGGGGATGACAAATCTAGAAGTTCTCAGGACTCAAGGCTTGCTCGAAACGCGTTTGCAACCTTATGGGCTGAGTGTCACTTGGGCAAGCTTTTTATCAGCCTCTTCTTTAATAGAAGCACTCAGTAACGGGACAATTGACTTCTGCGGCGGTGGCGGCACGGCCAGCATCTTTTCTCAAGCAGCAGATCATGTATTTGTGCGGGTAGCAAAAGAAAAATATACCGCTCCTAAAGGTCAAGCGATTTTAGTACCGGAAGATTCGCCGATTCAGACACTAGCAGACTTGAAGGGTAAAAAGATAGCTTTTGACAAAGGTTCAAGCGCCCATTATGTGCTTGTGCGATCGCTGGCGAAAGTAGGTCTAGATTTTAGTGACATTGAGCCAGTTTATCTCACACAGCCGGAGGCGCTACCCCGATTCCGCCGTGGTGAGGTTGATGCTTGGGTGATTTGGGTTCCCTACACAGCAACTCAGACCCGAAGCTCTTACCCAGGGCGATCGATTGCCGATCTGGAGAGCATATTTGGTGACAAAGCTTCCATAGAAGTTCCGACTTATTACTACGCGATTCCAGAGATAGTACGCGACTATCCCGACCTGCTCAAGGTAATTTTAGAAGAGGTAAACGAAGCTGGAGCTTGGGCTAAGAGACAGGAATTGGAAGCGGTTCAACGAATGGCACAAAACCATGAAATCGATCCATCCATTGTAGAAACTTTACAGCAACGTAGTGCCGAACGTGCCATCATCCCCATTGACGATCAATCACTCACTGCTCTACAGCATCAAGCAAATGTGTTTAGGGATCTAAATCTGATTCCTGAGCGAGTGAATGTGCAAGATGGAACCTATAGCTTACAGACTAAGCAAAACTGGACTTATTAATTCGACACTGAGGGAAAAACAAGCCTGGGGAAGTAGGGGAAGAAAAAAGAAATTTGATAGTTTTCGTGGATGCAGGGATTGACCAATTAGATAGATGTATACCCCAGCCTTTTATGTACTATAAGTCATTACCTTATTAGAGGTAAGCCAAAGACTACCTACAGCATATTTAGTAACTACCAATTCTTTTGTAGCATTGCATGAACTCTTCAATTGTTGAGTTCTTGTTTCATCTTTCACAAGTTTAGCTTGGTAAGTGTAGAGAGAACCAGAAGGTTGTTCAAAACTTAGCTCACCCAGAATAGTATTATTGTCTAAACTTTGCTCTAAAATTTTACCTGCAACTTTGTAGTTAAACCAATCCCATCCGTTTTTAAGGATTAGTTCTCTTTCCAAAACCTGAAGTGCAGCAGGTAGAATTCCCCAGCCTCGATAGACTTTCTGTAAGCATTGAATATCACCAGTCCGAGTCAAAATCGCTCTAAATGAATCTCGATCGAGACGACCATAGTATCTTCCTTCTGGCAAATCTATGATTGTTGGTGCAAACCGATGTCCCCCAAAGTGCGATGATTTCCAAATTCGCACATTATCTAAGCACAAATCAGCATTACTAGCTGTAACATTAAAGTAAAAAGGAGCGCCATATCTAGCACAGCACTTATCATGGCTTCCGTGGGTACAAACTAAAATATCTCTAGCTATACTACTTTCTACCTCAGAATTAGAACTGATACCCCATAACCATTTTTGGACAACTGCTGCTACTTGCTCAATATTTCCTAGCTGAAATTCTTGCTTATGGTATCCATTACTTAATCCCTCTTCTTTTTGATAAATTAAAAGCGTAGTCTGATTTACTTTATGTGAGACATCATTAGCAATTAAAAGAAATCTAATCGGTAATTTAGCACGCTTCAGTTCCTCTACCAAAACCCTCAAGTTCTGGGGCACCCATTTTGAATTAAAAGGTTCTGATGTCCAAGGTAAAGGACACTCAACTAAAATATAGGTTTGATAATTGGTGGCGCTACCAATAACATCTTCTCCTACTTGCTGTGACTCATCAGAACAAAAAAAAGTATTCATCTCGCTGTACTCATTAGCGTATTTTATGGACAAAAGGTATTACAAAATACAATTGTGTTCTTAGCTACAATATCCTTGGCTAAAGGAGATAAAAAAGAACAATATTCATTTCCCTGTTAAAACTAGGTAGCCACTTTATAACATCATTATTTATCGAGGTCTTTCCGGTTAATAAATTCTCCACAATAGAGATAAACAGTGTCAAGAGATATTTTTCCGTAGGAGTGGCGTTAATTTTGTATCTAGTTTTATTGTTATTTGGTATTTTATAAATTTTTACTTGCTGTAACTCGGCTTTGCTTAACTTGTTTTCTTTGGCAAAATTAAATAGATTCAGCCTTATACACAGACGCAAAGCAACTTGGATAATTACCGACGATCAACTTGCTGACAAGATAAATGTAGCTGAGACTACAATCAAAAATATTGCTAGCAGTAACCTACTTATTTAAAGTTTTGCTGAAATTATTTACATAGCTAGTTACAAATCCTGTTTTTAGATATAAAAATATAATTTTTGCTCTTCTTGTGAAGAACATCTTTCTAAAGATAGATGCGTAAACACTTGATAACTAGATAATTTCTTGTTAAGCCAATACTGGTTGAAAAGTTTTTCCACGCTATCTGCTTTTAATATATCTATACATTTATACATATTGCAAATAATTCTCAATTAGGATAGAAAAATAAAAACAACCAAATTAGGGGTAAGTGCTTTACTGCCCCATGCTTCATGTGCAATAAATTAATGTTCAAAACTAGTGACTAATTATTACCCGCGTCACTGACATCAACATTAACAAACCTGTTATTTACCCTTTTACCTAATCTAACTTCCTGAAGCTTATGTCAGGGTTTGATTATATGTATCTGCTTTGACTCTAACTGAACTCAATAATAAATGCAAGTATTTGATAATCTTTATAATTCCTTTATCCTTTGTTGCCTCTATAAGGTTGTTTAAATCAAGGGACATAGGCATTTTATAGTGGAGATAGCTCACTTGAACAAGCATTCATTCCTTCCATACAATAGATAAAGTTTTGCAATTGTGACAAATTGTTGCCAGTAGGGTAATCCAAATATCTGTGGCTATGGCGATCGCATATTTCTACTTTCATGCAGAATTGAATCATTTTTTACCACGGCATCACAAGCAGGTGAAAATCTGCCATTTTTTTGAGGAGAAAGCCTCAATTAAGGACATGATTGAGTCGTTGGGTGTGCCTCATCCAGAAGTTGATTTTATAAATGTTAATGGTGAATATGTAAATTTTTCTTACATTGTTTCCGGTGGAGATACTATTAATGTTTATCCAATTTCAGCTAGGAATGTTATTCTACCAAGCATTTCTGTTTTACCAGAACCGATCGCTACTATTCGCTTTGTTTTAGATATTCATTTGGGGAAGCTGGCGACATCTCTACGACTTTTAGGTTTTGATACTTTATATCGCAATGACTATGAAGATGAGGAGTTAGCCCAAATATCCCACACTCAAGGGCGGATTCTTTTGACTCGTGATAAAGGGCTATTAATGCGTAGTTTGGTAACGCACGGGTATTATGTTAGAAATACTAACCCTCAAGAACAAATTATAGAAGTACTGCAACGCTTCGACTTATTTAAATTAATTGCACCATTTAAACGGTGTTTGCGTTGCAATGGATTATTAGAATCTGTAGATAAGCAATCGATTATTGAGCAAGTGCCAGAAAACGTGCGATCGCACATTGATGAATTTCAGCGTTGCCAAGACTGCGATCGCATTTATTGGAAAGGTTCACATTATGAACGATTGCAACAGTTTATTGATGGAGTGTTGAACTCAAGAAAAGGTGAGTGAATGACATTAATTTTAGCTCTCGATTTTGGTGGAACTAAGCTAGCAGCAGGATTGGTAAATATCGGTTCGAGAAAGTGGTTGCGTTATGAACGTCGTCTCTCGCCAGTAGGTGCAGATGCTAGCACTGACTTGGGAATTATGCGATCGCTCATTTACTCGCTGTTAGAAGATGCAAAACCTGCTGCGATCGGTGTCAGCTTTGGCGGCCCAGTAGACGCTTCCACGGGGACGGTGCGACTATCTCATCATGTGGCTGGATGGGAAAACATTCCTCTCAAAGAGTTGTTGGAGGATGAGTTTGGTGTGAGTGTTGGTGTAGATAATGATGCGAATATCGCTGCTTTGGGAGAACATCGTTTTGGTGCGGGACAGGGATACGATAGTCTGTTTTATATTACTGTCAGCACTGGCGTGGGTGGTGGTTGGATACTCAACGGGCAACCTTGGCGGGGTGCTGGTGGGATGGCTGGCGAAATTGGACATATCGTTGTAGATCCAGCTGGGCCAGTTTGTTTGTGTGGGAAGCGGGGATGTGTGGAACGTTTGGCTTCGGGGCCTTATATGGCGCGAAATGTTAGGGAAATTTTGGAGAACGAACCACAGAGGCGCGGAGAACTCAGAGATGGAAAGGTTTTGAGGGATTTGGTGGGGGATGATTTAAGGTTGTTGACGGGACAGTTGGTAGCTGAAGCGGCTGCTGCTGGGGATGAATTGGCAAGGGAAGTTTTGCATAAGGCTGCTTGGGCGCTGGGTGTGGGTATTGGCAATGTGGCGAACTTGATGAATCCGCAGCGCTTTGTGTTGGGAGGTGGTGTGATGAAGGCGGGGGAGGATTTTTGGCGGGTGGTGCGTCAGGTGTCGCGGGAGACGGCTTTACCGGAGGTTGATTTTGAAATTGTGCCGGCGGTTCTGGGGGATGATGCGCCTTTGTGGGGCGGTGTGGCGATCGCTTTGATTGCAAATCCTCAATTTGTAAATGAGTGATGTGTATAAATGCAAACAGAACTAGTTATTTTTGACTGTGATGGAGTGTTAGTAGACAGTGAAGGATTAGGCAATCGCGTTCTTGTAGAATTTGTGGCTGAGTTTGGACTTGCAATGAAACTTGAAGAAGCCATTTTGTTATTTAAGGGTTGCAAAATGGCTGATTGTGTTGCTGTCATTGAGCAAAAACTTGGAAAAAATCTGCCGCAAGATTTTGTGACTCAGCTTCGTACCCGCACTGCTGAAGCATTCGAGCGTGAACTACTTCCTGTAGAAGGAATAGAAGCAGCTTTAGACAAGATTAATCTACCTATTTGCGTTGCTTCCAGTGGCCCACCGGAAAAAATTAAGTTAGCTTTGCGTGTAACTAACCTACTACCTCGATTTGAAGGACGTATCTTTAGCTCATATCAAATTGGAAGCTGGAAACCGGCACCCGACTTGTTTTTACATGCAGCTAAAAATATGGGGTTTCAAGCTCCATCTTGCACTGTTATAGAAGATAGTATTTTGGGTGTGCGTGCAGGTGTTGCTGCTGGTATGAGAGTTTTAGGTTACACCGAGCAAAGTGAGGCTACTCTACTTGAGGCATCTGGAGCGCGTGTCTTCCACTCCATGTATCAACTGCCCTCTTTGTTGTCACACGATTAAAAAGCAGATGTCAAATAATGCTTCTTTGGTAGATTCAATTGTTGTTTTCTTTAATTATGAGTCTCACGGTCAAAATTAAGTAGAACAGGGTAAATGATTAAAGGTTTGTAGTGAGAACTTTAGTTCTCAAATAGGACTAAAGTCCTTACTACGAACTAATTTCCGGTAAATTTATATTACTTTATATAGTTTGTTTTTTTCAAGTCGTTCTATTTAACATTGTGAGCGATATTCAAATGTTTTCTTTTGTTTCCACCTAATATTATTTCTGAATAGCTTGGCGAAATTCTCTAACTGCTTCCAAGGGAGAAGATAATAAAAGACAACGATTTAGCAGGGATAAATCTAATTCTGGAAATAACTCGCTGTGAACAACTTTCTCATATTCTTGTTCTCGTAAGCAGTAAACTTCAATTGTGCCATCTTCCCAAAACCAAACTTCTGGAACTCGCATTAACTTGTACTTCTGTAACTTTATAGGACTACCACTGGTAATCACCACTTCAATACACAGGTCTGGTATAGATTTGTCGGTTCCAAAGCAATAAGATAAATCTGCTTGATATTCTAATATATTGGGAATAATCTGGCTAAAACTCCCACTAGGGAAAAATTCAATCCTCTGTTCCACGAAATACTGCCCCAGCAGCAGACCCAGTAAACACCTAATAGCCTCATGAGGCTTACCAATTGTCACTATTTCTAAGACTCCATCACAATAAAACAGCCGCACACCTGGTACATTTTCAAAGCTGGCTTGAATTGCTTTAAACTGTTCCCAAGTTAATCCATGCCGGAAAAAGCGTTGTTCTTCTGGTAAGTTAATAGTATTTTCTAACGTTTGAGTCATAAGATTTTTTACTCTCCCAGTTAGTAGTTACGAAAATTATCTTATTTACATTTTAAGTCAAAACTAAATTATCTCGGTGAATTACTGTTTCTACACCGGCATAGCCTAAAATTGTCGGAATTTCTCGTGAATGACAACCGCGAATCTTTTGCAGATTGTTGCTGTTGTAATTCACAAGTCCTCTAGCAATTTCGTTACCATTGCTGTCACACAACTGGACCGCATCTTGTGTGTTAAACTCTCCTTCTACTGCTTTAATCCCAGCAGCTAATAACGATTTTCCCCCTAGAGAAATTGCCGCGATCGCACCTTCATCTAAATACAATTTACCCGCAGGTAAAAGTCCGTAAGCTATCCAACGTTTACGCGCTGAAGTTGGTTCAGGTTGCGGTTCAAAATGCGTCCCAATCAGTTCACCTTGAATAATTTTTTCGATATTCCGGGGAAATCGCCCTTGAGTAATTACAGTCCGCACTCCCGCAGCGATCGCAATTCTCGCAGCCGAAATTTTTGTTAGCATCCCGCCAGTCCCCCACTGAGAACCTTGGGAACCTGTTTGTATTTGTAATTCTGCTAATTCTTTAATGCTACTAACTAAAGCGATCGGTCGAGCATCTGGCACTGAACGGGGATCGGCTGAGTAGAGGCGATCGACATCGGTAAGTAAAAATAGCCAATCTGCTTCTACTAAGCTGGCAACCAATGCCGAAAGGGTATCATTATCACCAAATTTTAGTTCGTCTATCGCTACAGTATCATTTTCATTAACTATGGGGATTACTCCCAGTCCTAGTAATTCCTGGAAAGTATTGTAAGCATTGAGATAGCGGCTGCGCTGTACTAAGTCGCTACGTGTCAATAATACTTGAGCGATCGCCTGTTGCAGAGTAGTGAATAAATCATCATATATACGGATTAGCCTACCTTGTCCAACTGCTGCTACAGCTTGTTTGAGTGCGATCGCTTTCGGACGTTCAGTTAAGCCCAACCGCGCACAACCCACGCCCACAGCCCCAGAAGAAACCAAAATTACCCGATGTCCTTGGCTTCTCAAATGGCAGAGTGTTTCTGCCAAAGTAGCGATCGTAGAAAGTGCTAATTGTCCCGTTTCTGGTTGAGTAAGGCTAGAAGTACCGATTTTGACAACAATTGTTAGTGACATCTAAAAAGTGAGGAGTTAGGAGTGAGGAGTTAGGAGTTGAATTTAGGGCTTTCCAAGAAATAAATTATTCATTTGTAGGATGGGCATCTTGCCCGTCCTAATATTGGGGACGGGCAAGATGCCCATCCCACAAGAAAATTTGGGATATTTTTTTATTTGGAAGTCCCTTAATTCATAACTCATAACTTCTAACTCCTAACTAAATTTGTAAAGCGCCAATCCCTCTATAGTGAAGGTTGACGCTTTACGCAAGTATATTTACTTAGTATGAGTTAGGGTCTTTTTTGGCTGACCCCATGTTATTAATACTTATGATCCCCGATTTTTAGCTTCCAGTAAGATTCCTTAAGCATTTCTTTAGATTTACTTTCCTGACGATTTTTCAAGTTTTGTGAATCTTGCTTTTCTTGGGGGTAATAGAGGCTCCCAAAATTTCGGATACCCAAACTTCAAAGTTGCGGACGGGATGAGAACGCAAAGCTGCATCGGCGTGGACAATGGGTTCAACTAAAATGGTAAACATCCCTAAGCGATTACCTGCGATGACATCGGTAAATAAGCGATCGCCTACCATCCCCACTTGATGCACTGGTAGATCCATTGTCCTGACTGCTGCCCTAATTTTGCGTCGGGAAGGCTTCGCTGCACCTAAATAGTAAGGTAGGTTGAGCGATCGCGCAATTCCCCCAATTCGTGCTTCACTCAGGTTGTTACTCACCAAACACAATGCAGTACAGGTGCGAATTTGCTCCACCCACTCTCGGAGTTCTGGCGAAGCCATCCCTACTGTAAAGGGTACTAAAGTTTCATCTACATCCAATACCAGCCCCTTCAGTCCGTATTTTTGGATAATATCTGGTGTTAGGTTCAACACTGAACCTTCTAAAATCAAATCAGGTTGCAAAAGATTGTTCCAGGCCATAGTCAACAGTCAAATTTAATAGCTCAGACAAATGAGCATAACCCAATATAGTTTAGTTAGTCGAACTCCATTCTGGAATATCCCCCTGAACATTTTGAGATAAAATAACTAAAATATTATCTATCTCTCTAATTTAATATTTATTCAAATCAATAAATACATCGTTTTATGATAAGTTCAAAAAAATCAAACATCCCCCAGTTTTACAGCATCATCAATTTTCCTAATTTCATTTCCTTCCTCTTGAATAAATCAAAGTTCGTAGTCGGGACTTTAGTCCTGATAATTCTTTTTTTGAGCGATGAATCGCTCACGAGGAGCTAGGATCTTATTTGATGTTTAATTATGCCTACCTACTTAATTGACCCTGCAACAATTGAAATTAGTTTTGTTGTAAACGTGGAAGTAAAAATAAATATTGAATGTAAAAAAAACTTCTTAAAAGTAGCTTAATATATGTTAATATTTGAAGAAAATAATTAAATATAATTTTTTAGATTTACAAAATTCAATGTTTTTGCTCTCATTGGGGATTTGATTTACAGAATTGTTGGGAAAACACTCTTTAACTAAGTACTCAGAACCAGGCTATAGCGTTTCTTAATCACATGACTTACATCATAGCCCCCTCCTCGCTTGCGGGGAGGGGGTTGGGGGTGGGGTTCTTG
>NZ_NOLI01000020.1:0-80407 GCF_002245975.1 Nostoc sp. 'Peltigera membranacea cyanobiont' 213
CCCCAATATTAGGACGGGCAAGATGCCCATCCCACAAGAAAATTTGGGATATTTTTTTATTTGGAAGTCCCTTAGCAGATAAATTCTAAAATTTAGTTAGTATATTATTAAACTGCTCTTAGGCGATAGTATAGCTGTAGATTCTTGAAATTCTCTCATCTATCATGCCAAAACAGTCTCTAGGTCTTGATAACCAACTCTATAATTACCTTTTATCGGTTTCGCTGCGGGAACCGGAGATTCTTTTGAAGTTGCGCCAAGAAACCGCTAGCCATCCCAGAAGTACAATGCAGATTTCACCAGAACAAGGACAATTTATGAGACTACTGGTGCAGCTGATTGGAGCCAAGAAAACCCTGGAAGTTGGCGTATTTACAGGTTATAGTTCCCTCTCAGTAGCCTTAGCACTTCCTGAAGATGGCAAGATTATCGCTGCTGATGTGAGTGAAGAATTTACTGCGATCGCCAGGCGATATTGGCAGGAAGCCGGAGTTGCTGATAAAATCGATCTGCGACTAGCACCAGGTTTGGAAACTTTAGATCGACTGTTGGCAACCGATCAAGCCGAGACATTTGATTTTGCCTTTATTGATGCTGATAAAGAAAATTATGATGGATATTATGAGCGATCGCTGCAATTAGTTCGTCCAGGCGGATTGATCGCTATTGATAATGTTTTATGGTCTGGGCAAGTTGCTGACCCGCAAAACCAAGATGAAAGCACCCAAGCTATCCGGGCGCTTAACGAAAAGTTACATTATGATGAGCGGGTTACACTCTCCCTTGTCCCGATCGCAGATGGGCTGACTTTAGCTATCAAGCGATCTTAATATAGTTTGATTTCAAATTACTTAGCAAAACAATAGCCAAAACCATTATTTCCACATAGGGGCAATTCATGAATTGCCCCTAGTTGTATCTTTAGTTAGAAGTTGTAGCCAAGCCCTAATTGTAGCCCGACATCAGTATCATCCAAAAAAGCAGCATTTACAGCCCCATTTAACGTAAATCGAGAACCGAGAGGAATGTCTACACCACCAGTTAGGAGTAATCCAATATCGGTATTGTTATTAATTTCAATGGCTACGCCAGCGCCGATATAAGGAGATATAAAAAAGCTTCGTTGACCCACCTCGGCACTTGCGCGAGGAGTAAAATCCAAAGTCAAGGGAACCATAAACAATGTATCATCGCCAAAGATGACTGATGGCCGCACTGAGATATTGCGTGTCAGACCAATTTTGCTGAATACTGCAAAGTTACTATCGCTTAAAGCTGAATCGTTACCGCTCAAACCAATGTTACCACCAACCCCTATATAGCTAGGGCCACCAAGAGTAGTTCTACCTGGTCTAACACTAGGTGTTGTGCCATCTGTATTTCCTGTTGGTGGTTGATTTAATTGACTGATGTTAACATCAGGCGGGACAAGAACTTGGTTAATTGCATGGATAACACCATTGCTTGCTTTAACGTCTGCTTGGATAATTCTGGCATTATTCACCGAGATTTGATTGCTAGCGCGATCGATTTGAATATTTACCGGTTTTTCTTCAGCAGTATTCAGTTCCCCAGCCGTGAGTTGACTAGAAGTTACTGCACCAGGAACGACATGGTATGTCAATATCTTAATCAATGCTTGTTTGTTCTCTGGTTGCTGTAACTGCTGTAATGTCGCAGCAGGTAAAGCGGCAAATGCTTGATCGGTGGGAGCGAAGACTGTATAAGGGCCTGCCTGTTGAAGAATATCTGTTAAACCAGCTGTCTTTAATAAAGAAGTCAGAGTTGTAAGAGAACTACTGGATGAAGCAAGAGTCACAATATCGCTACCGGTTTGAGTTCCACCGACAATATACTGACTAGCTGAAAGATTGCTAGCAATGGGTTGCACTCGTCCCTGTTTAGCCAAAGCTTGATATAAAAGTGCCGCAGCTTCAGCACGAGTCAGAGACTGTTGTGGATTGAGTTGTTTAACATCTGGATAATTAACAACAATATTGGATTGTGTGGCAGCAGTAACACTTGCAACAGCATAGTTCGGGATACTTGAGGCATCAGTGTAGTAGGTGCTGAGGTCACTACTGGTTCCAGTGCTGCTAGCGGTCAAACCCAAACCACTTGTTAAAGCAACGATCGCCTGTACCTTGGGTATTTGTTGATTTGGTGAAAATACGTTCCCAGGATAGCCTGCCAAAAATCCAGTTTCGTAGGCGAACTGAATTGCAGAAACCGCCCAATAGCCAGCAGGAACATCACTAAATCCGCCTGCGGTTAATTGTCGAACTCGGTTTTGGTTAGGGAAAGCTTTTTGAATCAGGGCAGCAAATTCAGCACGAGTCACAGCTTGATTTGGTCTGAAGCTGCCATCAGGAAAGCCAGCAATCACGTTATTGTCAGCTAGGGCTTGAATGAAGGGATGCGCCCAATAATCTGTGGAGACATCAGACAAGTTAACTGTTGAAGTAGGCGATGGTGTCGCTGATGGAACAGTATTTTGAGATGAAGCTGGGGTAGAAATTACGATAGGAGTTATTGTAGCAGCTGTCATTCCCAGAACTAGTAAAGCAACCCTTGCTGATGGCCAACGAAAAAAACTAAACATGGAAAATACCCTCTTTTGAAATTCTTGGATTGACTTTGGGAAAATACTGGATGCAAGGTTAAGTGAATATTAAGTATCCAGATGGTTGCTTGGTTTACCTCGACATGGGAACCACAAATACAACCCTTAACTCTGGAAAATTTAAATGTTGGACATTATGAGTAGCTGCTCTGACACCTCACCACATTTATCCAAATGTTCACCACACATAGTATTGGGATTCCTATTTGATTTTTAAAGAACCGCAGGTCACACTAATAACGATAAGCAGCGTTCCTGTGGTAAGATAGTATGTTGCAACAATAAAGACAATTAGTGCGATTAGGCGATTTTATAACTGATAAAATCGCAGTCAAGCAACAAGGTCATTGGCTTTTTATAGCCGCGTCTTTATAATTACCGAGGATGGTTAATACCGTCAAGTTAAATGTACCACGATCTTTAGCAAGATTTAAGAAATAAAATGTGTTTTGGCGATATGCTGTATTATTAATCTTTGATTAATATTATACAACTAACTAACGGCTGGATTTTGAGGAAAAACTTTCACTCTTTAGATAGTTGTCCTTGATGGTAAAATTTCAAATAATAAACTGGAAATTAGCGATCGCAATCAGAAATTAGGGGCATGATTGCGCCGAGGTTTTTGGCTAAGAATTATTCTTTTGCAAAAGCCAGTTTTCTAAAAATCAACCCAAGGATAAACTAGGGTTTTTGAATTTCATAGAAGTGCAACGTCTCTTCGTGTTTTGAGCAAGTCAGAAGCTTTACTTATCTTTGCTTTAGCAAATCTGCAATTGAGGTTAGTAATTCAGTTGGTTTTACTGGTTTGGCAATGTGTTTCTGGAAACCAGCTGCTAAGACTCGCTCCCGATCGCTTTCTCCAGCATAAGCGGTAAGAGCGATCGCCGGGATTTTCCCTCCTTTTTCCTTGGGCATAGCTCTAAGTAGCTTAATTAGGTTGTAGCCATCTATCTCTGGCATTCCGAGATCGCTGATTAATAAATCAGGTACGGTCTTGACAATGACAGCTATCGCCTCATTTGCCGATGCTGCAACTTTTGTCAGCGCCCCATTTTGTTGTAGCAAGAAATGCAAAAACTCCCGGGTGTCAGCATCATCATCGACAATTAATATCCGTATTCCGGCGATCGCTGACGAGTTAAATTTCTTCTCTGTTTCCTCTGCTTGCTCTGTCACCATACTTTCTGCCATCAGGGGCAGTGTAACAGTAAAAGTTGCTCCCTGTCCAATTCCTGGACTATCTGCGGTGACAATACCACCATGCAACTCTACCAGATGGCGAACTATTGCCAATCCCAGTCCCAGCCCACCAACTTTTTTGGTTGTACTGCTATCAGCTTGACGAAAATGTTCAAATACGTGGGGTAGGAATTCAGGGGAAATACCTTGACCTGTGTCTTTAACTTGAATCAGCGCTGAATGGGAAGTCAGTTCCCTACTCAATGATAAATTGATTTCCACTGAACCATTGGCAGGAGTGAACTTGACAGCATTGGAGAGTAAATTCCCCACAACTTGCTGTAAGCGATGATGATCGCCTGATACTTTACCAACATTGGAGTCAAGCTGCATTTTTATCTGAATAGATTTGCTTTCTGCTATTAACCGGACTGTTTCTAATGCAGAATTAATTACAGATGCCAGATTAACAGTGGCAAAAGTTAAGTTCAACTTACCGCGAATAATTCGGGAGACATCCAGCAACTCATCAATTAATTGAATCTGCAATTGAGCATTTCTTTCGATGGTTTCCAAGGCCCGATTTGTGGTAACTTCATCAAATTTGCGGCTTCTGAGGAGGGATGACCAGCCGAGAATGGGGTTGAGGGGCGATCGCAATTCGTGGGAGAGAATAGCGAGAAACTCATCTTTGTTCCGATTTGCCTGTTTGAGTTCTTCTGCTTGTTGTCTAAGTGCCTTTTCTAATTGCTTCCTTGGGGTTAAGTCAAGAATAAAACAGATCCAAGATACCGGATCTTCTTCCACCAAAGCACCACCAATTAGGATCGGAATGCGCGAGCCATCTTTGCGGATGTATTCTTTTTCAAAAGGATTACATACTCCAACCGTTAAAAGTTGCTCTAGCCCTTGGCGATCGAGAGCGTGATATTCTGGTGGAGTAATTTGTTGTGTGCGTACCTTACCTGCTAATAGTTCCTCTCGCGTGTAACCCACCATTTCTAAAAAAGCCTCGTTCGCCTCAGTAATCTGGTCAAGATTGGCGAACATAATGCCAATAATATTGGAATCAACTAAGCGCCTTAACTGAGTTTCCCGCTGGCGCAAATCATTTTCTACCTGTTTGCGCTGGGTAATATCCTGAGCAGTACCCATCATTTTGATTGGCTTACCCTCAGCATCACAAAAAATACGACCTTTAGCAGCAATCCAATGAATGCTACCATCAGACCAAAGGCTGCGGTATTCAATGTCATACTCAACCTTTTCTTTAAAAGAACGAGCGATCGCTTGATTGATGCGTTGATGGTCTTCTGGATGTACACAGTTGAGAAAAAGCTCATAGTCCATTTCGACTTCTGGGTTTAGTCCAAACAGCTGCTTACATTTCTCTGTCCAAATTAACTCGTTGGTAGTGATATTCCAAAACCACATACCCATTTCTGCGGCGGTAGTCGCTAACCGAATCCGTTCTTCACTTTCGCGCAGGTTTGTTTCAATTTGTTGGCGATCGCGTAGCGCAGCTTGCTGTTCGGTAATATCAGTACTAGCACCAACTACCCGGACTACCTGACCATTTCCATCCCGGACAGCAAACCCCTGGTCTTTCACCCACAAATAGCGGCCATCCTGGTGACGGACTCGATACTCAATGCTATAACGGTTGCCATTGGCCATACTAGCCATGAACTGGTCATTAACTCCTTCTTGGTCATCAGGGTGGATGAGTTTTTGCCACCACTCAAAGGTTGGTTCAGCTTCTTGTTGCGGGTAGCCAAAAACCTCAGTTAGACCCTGAGTTCTTTCCACAGTATTTCTTTGCATCTCCCAGTCATAGATTAGGCAATTAACCGCCGCCGCCGCTAGTTCAAACCTTTCATTACTTTGGCGCAGGGAAATTTCTGTGTGTCGTCGTTCTGTAATATCAAAAGCGATTCCCACAATATCTTTTGGGAATCCTTCAGCAGTTCTGCTATACACAGTGTCATAGCTACAAAACCAACGCCACTCTCCATTAGCATGTCGAATCCGATATTCAAAACTGAGAACTTCGCCCTGACAGGTAGAATTAAATTTTTCAAGATAGGTAGGGAGTCGGGCCAAATCTTCAGGATGGAGAAGCTGGGTACATAACTCTTTTCCCATTGCCTGGATTTGTGCTGGTGTGTAGCCCCAACCTTGAGCAATTTCGTAATTAACGTAAGCATTTCGCTGCTCAATTAGGTCATATATATAGAGTATCCCTGGAAGAGTAGCAGCAATTTTTTTAAACAAACTTTGACTATCCCACAGTGCCGGAAATTCATTTCCATCAACTTGTTGAGTCTCTTCAGTACAGTTACAGTTTTCATCAAGTTGTGCGGGCTGAGATCCTGTAATATCCGAAAAAGTTGTGACGATCGCGTAGGGAGTGGTTCCTCCACTTTGGAATAGAGGTTGTGAAGACAACAATAGCCAGATTAGCTCACCATTGGGCTTATAAAAGCCACATCCGACATTCAAGTAAGGTTTACCTGTTTTCTGAGCAGCGATCGCCGGGTGAGTCTCACGCAGCATTGGAGAGCCATTTTCATGAATAAATTGCCACTTGAAATTGAGCAAATTTTGCCCTACAAGCTCTTCTGCGGTTAGTCCCAGAATGCGATTACCAGCTGTATTGCAAGCCTGAATAGTGCCATCAGCCAACAGAAGCATCATTCCCTCTTCTTTCCAGGCTTGCAGCGAATAATCTGCTTTGTTACTAACTTGCTGGTGCAGCAGTTTCTCATTAGCCATCTGACTTTGGGACTTTTCCGCGTCTGGCATTCTATAAAGTTAAATAAATTTAAATTTAACGTAGGATTTAGCAGATCGTGTTTACATAGATTTTAGGGCAATTCTGTCAATTTTAGCCTAAATATTACTAGCTAGTGGGTATTATGACTGAAGACTTATGGTGCTACTGCGATCGCTGGTTTATTTCTTGATAAGTGGGCAGTCTATCCCTTTTTATTACTCTCATCAAATAAAAATCATCAACTTTTATTTTGATAGATTTTGAGCTTTTTCAAATCAATATCCCAGCAATACAAGCGGTGATAAAACCCGCTAACAATCCGCCAATCATCGCTCTTAAACCCATCCGAGCTAAATCATGCTGGCGATTAGGTGCTATCCCAGTAATGCCGCCAATTGTAATGCCAATTGAACCTATATTTGCAAAATTACATAAGGCGTAAGTCGCAATAATTACTGCCCGTTGAGAAATTTTACCACCTTCAATTAATGCCTTCAAATCCAGAAAAGCAATAAACTCATTGAGAATTGTCTTTGTACCCAATAACGCTCCCACTTGCCGACAATCAGCCCAAGGTACGCCCATCAGCCACGCCACTGGAGCCATAACAAAAGATAAAATCCACTGTAATGACATTTGTTGTAAACCTACAAATGCCCCCAACCATCCCAGCAGTGCATTTAAAGCAGCCAATAATCCCAAAAAGGCGATAATCATCACCCCAACATTAACTGCTAGCTTCACGCCGTCAATTGCTCCGGTAGTAGCAGCATCAATTACATTTACATAATTGGTTTCTACATTTGCTTTTGCTTTTCCAACCGTTTCTGATACTTCTGTTTCTGGATAGAGTAGTTTTGATACCACCAACGATGTAGGAGCAGTCATAAAAAAAGCAGCAATTAAGTGTTCTGCTGGTATCCCAAAGGAAAGGTATGCCCCTAGTACTCCAGCCGCAATTGTGGCAAAACCACCCGTCATCACAGCATGAAGTTCTGATTGCGTCATCTTTGCTATGTATGGTTTAACCATCAGCGCCGACTCTGTTGGCCCTAAAAAGATGTTACCTGCACAGGATAAAGATTCAGAACCCGATGTTTTCATTGTTTTCATCATTACCCACGCCATCACATTTACCACTCGCTGTAAAATGCCGTAGTAATACAAGACGCTAATGAAGGCAGAGAAAAAGATAATTGTCGGTAGCACTTGGAAGGCAAAGAAATGATCCTTAAAATTTTCTCCAAAGACAAATTTGGCACCAACATCAGAAAATGCTAAAAATTTGCCGACAAAATCTCCCAGAAATTTAAACACATTCAAACCCCAAGGAGTTTTAAGAATCACTAGTGCCAATGCAAACTCTAATCCCAAACCCCACCCCACTATCCGCCAACGCACCGCTTGACGATTAACCGAAAAGGCGTAGGATATACCGATAAAAACTAAGATTCCCAACGCAGAGATGGCGCGTTCCATATTTACTCCCAGAAAGGTATCGCTAAGGCACTTGGCCACAAAGCATACACAAAAATACGCCTTATTTTGTGGCTTTGTAGCTAATTACTTTTTCTATGCTCTTTTTAAGAAGTCAAAACATAATCCCCATAAATAAATTTAGGGGATTTAATCAGCGTGTCGTGTCTTGTAGATGCAAAGCGGTTTCTGGGAGAGTAACAAATATTCTGACTCCTGTTAGCGGATAGCTCAGGTTTAGGCGATTATGACTCCTGAATTCTTCTTTAAGCACCCTAAAAAACAGAAATTTGGCGGGAAGTTTAATCTAAGTTCCTAAGTTGATGTTTCTGATAAAAGACCCAAGTAATTTTGCACAATCTGTAAAATGCGCTCTGCTGCATGACCATCTCCAAAGGGATTAATTGCATTTGCCATTGCTTCATAAGCATCTGAATTGCTCAGTAACTCAGCAGCATTTGCAAAAATATTCTCACTCGTAGTCCCTACAAGTTTGGCTGTACCTGCTGTAACAGCCTCTGGTCTTTCGGTGGTATCTCTCAAAACCAATACTGGTTTTCCCAAGCTGGGGGCTTCTTCTTGCAAGCCACCAGAGTCAGTGAGCAAAAGATGCGATCGCCCAATTGCTCCCACCAGTTCGCCATAATCGAGAGGTTCTGTCAAGAAAATTCGCGGATGATTCCCTAAAAGCTCTTGTAATGGGACTCGCACTGTCGGATTGCGGTGTAATGGTAAAAGTATTGCTGTATCAGGAAACTTGTCTAAGATTTGTAAAAAGCCCTGAGCGATCGCTAAGAGGGGTTCTCCCCAATTCTCCCGCCGATGAACTGTTGCTAGCAGAACGCGATATGAATCCCAGTCTAAGCCTGGTACATTACAAACAGATTGGGTTGCAGCGACATTCAACAGCGCATCAATTACCGTGTTACCCGTCATGTGAATTTCACCCAAAACACCAGAACGGTGCAAATTTTCCACAGCCCAAGGAGTCGGCGCAAAGTGCAACTGAGTAATTTGAGAAATCAACCGCCGATTAGCTTCTTCTGGATAAGGATTGAAGATATCATCAGTTCTTAAACCTGCTTCCACATGACCAATAGGAATTTTTTGATAAAACGCTGCCAAAGCTGCCGCAAAAGCCGTTGTAGTATCTCCCTGCACCACCACTAAATCTGGCTTTTTCTCTTTAAATAACGCTTCTAACCCTTGTAAACTGCGGCAGGTAATATCATTTAGAGATTGCTGAACCTGCATAATTTCCAAATCATTATCTGCCTTGATGTTGAACAGTTGCATAACTTGCTCAACCATCTCCCGATGCTGTCCAGTTAAAATTACTTGCGACTCAAAAGCTGAAGACTTCTGGAAAACCTGAATCACTGGAGCGAGTTTAATCGCTTCGGGACGAGTACCCAAGATAATGCAAACCCGTTTTTGATTAGTCATTAGTCATTAGTCATCTGTCATTTGCCAATGGTTATAGTCAATGGTCTATGGTAAATAGTCAAGAGTTGGCAGTCAATCATCACACAAATCATAAATATAAAAGGATAAATCATATAAAAAGCATGAAAAAACCCGGCTTAATCGGGTAGATGCACTGTTTATCGAATTAAAATGCGATCGCATAACTAAAAAGCATGAAAAAACCCGGCTTAACCGGGCAGACGCACTGTTTGTCGTATTTACCTGTAATGACTAAATTTTAATCTCACAAGTTAAAGGGCAAGCAGCGTAAACAGTAGCCTGCATTTGGTCTGCCTCTCCATGCAGCCAACTTAACCATTTGACTTCATTAGGATGAACTCCTTTAAGAGTTAGCACACCCGCAGCCAATACAACTGCCATGACATTAAACATGATTAAAGCGCCTGCTACAAGCAAAACAGCACTAACAGGCATCACAGATTGCAAAACGATTGACAACAGACATCCGACCGTAGCCATCAAGACAACTAGTGGAAAACCCACAACTAACAAGCATACTGCTAATGTAAAAGTCCATATTAAAAAGCTTTTAATCATCAACAAGGAGTAGGTCTTTCCTTGATTAGAGCTTTGAGCAGAAACCATTGACTTTTCCTCCCAAAAATACACAACAATTTTTAATTTCAGTTAGATTCCGCTTTTCGCGAGTCAACTGATTTTCTTTCTCAGTGAAATCCAGTATATAAAAACTAATCGGAAAAATGAGCATTTATTTACTAAACTTTACAGTTAGTTTTTTGTAATTGTGGATGTAAGCTTGACCTTACATCTATTAGAAGAACTGGTCTTCTGCATCTATCTTCAGGTGTATAACCTCAAAGGTATGAGCTTTTAACCTTGATCCCCAGATATTGCTCCTACTCAGCTTAACATTTCTTATAAAAATTAATAGCTATTCTCATAATTTTTAAATGGGCTGAATAAATGAACAATCAGTATTTGTGTTGTTAATTGCTGGTAATTCGCGTCCATATCTGAGATAAATTTCTCATCTAAGGACTGAAAATATTTATGTTTAAACTAGCGTTATATAAATTACAAAGTAACCTATGTGCTATTACTGAGGTCTTTTGAGCCATTGGGTGTGTTAAACCAGTTTAGATAGGTTAAATAATTTCTCTAAATTTTCTGATTAGCAAAATTTCTGAAAAAAAAGATACAAATTGAGGTGGATGAAATGGATTGACCGTGGTTCTAGAATTTCGATCGCCTCCCATCACCATGAGAGCTTGCACGCAAGCATTCTCCAAAAGTCATCAAAGTAAGTGACTTGACTTCTCGCTAATTCAACTTTTTAACCGCCAAATGTGAAGATATATGACAGAATCACAGCCTCCATCAAATTCTAACTCTGTTACCGAACGTAACCTGCCCCCAGCGCCCCCAATGCCGCCACCTCCGCCAACCTTTAGCACACAGAGGCAGATGACGCAAACATTGGATATGTCAATGGAGAGGAGTACTAACGCTCCTGTTGCAGGTCATCGTCCGGTTGCTCCTCCGCCAATACCTAGTTCAGTTACCTCTAAAAACAGCAGTGCGGGACCCACTTTAGAGAAGTTGATCAGGGAAGCTTACGATCAGGGATATTCTGATTTGCACTTGGGTGTAAATGAAGTACCTCGCTTCCGCAGCCGAGGAGAAATTCAATCAATGGATTATCCAGAAACAGATAAAGAAGCTTTTATGAGTTGGTTGCGGGAGGTGATGAGTGAGGCGGAAATTCAGCGCTTTGAAGAACACCTAGAATTTGACGGAGCAACTCAATATGACTTTGCTCGCGTGCGGATTAATGTTTTTGGCACCCTTAGAGGGCCTGCGATGGTGTTGCGGTTGATTCCTCTAAAAATCTTAACTATGGAACAGTTGAGATTACCCCCGATTTTTCGGGATATTTGCCATCACCACAAAGGTTTAATTTTAGTGACCGGGCCCACTGGTTCTGGTAAGTCCACCACAATGGCAGCGATGGTTGACTACATCAATAAGGAGATGGCCAAGCATATCATCACCATTGAAGACCCGATCGAATTTATCCATCAAAGCCGCAAGTCTTTAGTCAAACAACGAGAAGTGGGAATGCATACCCGGAAATTTGACAACGCTTTGAAAGCAGCTTTGCGGGAAGACCCAGATTTGATTCTGGTGGGTGAAATGCGGGATAAGGAAACAGTCAACACCGCCCTAAAAGCCGCTCAGACTGGTCACTTGGTCATGGGAACCCTACACACTAATAGCGCTGTCAAAACCATTGAGCGGATTCTCAACCTCTACTCTGGTGACGAACAGGATGCAATGCGGGTAGCAATTTCTGAGTCTTTAGTGGCAGTAATTGCTCAAGGTTTGTGTCGTACAACTGACGGGAAGCGGGCTGCTTTCCACGATGTGCTGATTAATACTGAGGCGATTAAAGAATGGATCAAAGACGGTAAGTATGATGAAATTGGCGAGTTGATGAAACAAGCTAGCTTTGACGGGATGATTACGATGAATCAGTCATTGCTAAATCTCTATCAAGATGGTCGTATCACTGAAGAAACTGCTTTAGAAATGTCGCCAACTCCTAATGAAATGGCTCAGTTTCTCCGAGGTCGAGTTTAAGTGGGTACTGGAGATTAGGGATTGGGGATTAGGGGAGAATAATTGCTGTCTACTAAATATTGCCTAGTCCCCAGTCCCCAATTCCAAATATCTTTCCGATCCTGGTTGCAGTTATAGCTAAGGTAAAAGGTAAAAGAGAGAATTTTTACTTTTAGCTAGCCTTTGTGAATAACTTGACAACAAACAAACTATCTACACCTCAGTTGTTTAAAGGCATTGCCCTATTTACACCTGGAGGAGATTTAATTTACTGCATCGATCCTAGCAAGCAGGGTCGATGGCACTTGCATTTATGTTCGGCTTTGCAAGAAATCCTAGATTTACCAGAGCCACCGCACTTTTTAGTGCCTTGTTATACTGCGACTATTGACCACTGGTTAGATCCGCGCACTCAACAAGTGCGAACTTTTGCTGAAGCTTATCCGGCTGTAATTAGACATCAAGCTTTGCTTAATGCCATTTTTGGCACAGGGGAGTTAGTATGGCAAGCAGCTCCTTGGCAAGAGGGGTTGTGCGATCGCATGGTGCTAACAACTTATCGTTCCTCATTCCCGCAGCTTTGGGAAGATCGCGATTTAATTGTTCGTCTTGACCTTTCTGAACCTGTACCAAAATACCACCAGCCAGTAATAGTACAAAAAAAGGAAGTAATTACACAAGGCTATGTTCTCCGCTTGTTTGTAGCAGGCCATAGCAGTACAACCGAACGCATTCTGCAAAATCTACACGAATTGTTGGAGCGATCGCTGGGACATCCTTATACTTTGAAAGTGATTGATGTTTTAAGTCATCCAGAACAAGCAGAACTAAATCAGGTTTCTGCAACGCCTACCCTTGTCAAGGTTTGGCCTCACCCAATTCGGCGAATTGTTGGAGAGTTGGATCATGTAGAAAAGATTTTACAAATGTTAGCTGCTAAGGAAAAATTTTAAGTTTTATCACAAATTGAGGATTACAAAGTAAGATGCAGAAGTTTGAGAGGTAGCAATTGTTTTCGCTAGAAATAAAAGAAAGTCTCTAGTGGGAGCATCCCAAATATGCAGGGTTAATTTACATACGGAATTTTGACTTACCTCGGAGGATAAAAAACTAACCGCAAAGGACGCAAAGGACACAAAGGGAAGAGGATTTAAAAGGGTTTTTGCGTCAGTTCCGTATATTTTTGCCAAATTGGGATGCTCCCGTCTGTAGTAAGCTCATAGATCGTAAACTGCTTTGCAATCAGACCAGTTTTTTTGCCAAGTGCGCGAATGGGTAGGTGTTGGTGAAGAGGTTACTATAAAAATGGCTGAATTGCCGTGTATGTAAGAACTTGACGGCTGTAGAATCTTAAAGCCATCCGCGCACTTTATCTGGACTGGCTTTCAGCTATTTTCGGCTGGCACAATTGCCACTCCTCATGTTATGATTTTCCTATTCGCGCTATTGAACCTTGAAAACCAAATAACAAAAGGCTTTCAGATGCCAGCGATCGCAATCAACTAAAATCCCTATTAGGGATTGAAACAAGAAACAGTTAAACCTGTTGCCGCTATGCAATCATCGCAATCAACTAAAATCCCTATTAGGGATTGAAACTTGGGATCTTCACTACCTCTAGAGCTAATACGACTTATCGCAATCAACTAAAATCCCTATTAGGGATTGAAACGCGATCTATAGCATGGGGCGGCAAGAGTGGAACATCGCAATCAACTAAAATCCCTATTAGGGATTGAAACCCTTTGCTATCCCCTATATTCAGGGGGAAATTCAGATCGCAATCAACTAAAATCCCTATTAGGGATTGAAACTAGTACCTATACCTCAAAAATCTCAAAATATCTTTATCGCAATCAACTAAAATCCCTATTAGGGATTGAAACTTTGATTATTTCTACCAAAAAATAGTACTCAATATATCGCAATCAACTAAAATCCCTATTAGGGATTGAAACACTACGAACTACTAGGTAGGCTTGCAAATTAAAATCGCAATCAACTAAAATCCCTATTAGGGATTGAAACGAAAAGTACCTCAAACTTTCCGCTCCCGCGACGAAGATCGCAATCAACTAAAATCCCTATTAGGGATTGAAACATTGCTTTCGCCCTTCGGATGTATTGAGAATATTGCATCGCAATCAACTAAAATCCCTATTAGGGATTGAAACTGTATGATGAAACAGGAATTAATAAAGTTCCTAATATCGCAATCAACTAAAATCCCTATTAGGGATTGAAACAAATCTAATCTACTCTTACCAGTTTTAGGCTTAAATCGCAATCAACTAAAATCCCTATTAGGGATTGAAACCTCTCCCTTGCTAGCATTTCCGATGAAAGAAAGGATCGCAATCAACTAAAATCCCTATTAGGGATTGAAACTTTCTCTGACAGAAATGTTTCTTATGCGATTAAAATCGCAATCAACTAAAATCCCTATTAGGGATTGAAACTACCTCTATTAGGTAGTTTGGCTTGTTTAGATAGAGATCGCAATCAACTAAAATCCCTATTAGGGATTGAAACCTAGTAGACGTTAATAAAACAAAGATAAGTACAAATCGCAATCAACTAAAATCCCTATTAGGGATTGAAACTTTAATAACCAACGAAGACGAACCAGTTGCTGAGATCGCAATCAACTAAAATCCCTATTAGGGATTGAAACTCCAATCATCTCCTAAATCAGAGAAGTATCTTCTAATCGCAATCAACTAAAATCCCTATTAGGGATTGAAACTAAGTTGCTTTTGGATCTTGCTTGGTACACCGGGGAACGCATCGCAATCAACTAAAATCCCTATTAGGGATTGAAACCCAGGTTTGGCACTAGCACCAATTACATCTTGAATCGCAATCAACTAAAATCCCTATTAGGGATTGAAACTCAACTTATCCGTTGCTACTACAATACCGCCGACTACAATCGCAATCAACTAAAATCCCTATTAGGGATTGAAACTTGACTCAACATCAGAATTCAACTGTTACAGGATCGCAATCAACTAAAATCCCTATTAGGGATTGAAACCCATTTTTGAACTTTAGTACTATCATCCGCCTAATCGCAATCAACTAAAATCCCTATTAACGAATCTTAAATGCTAACTTTATGGCGATTTGGTTAAAGAATAAAATCTGTCAGAACGCATCTGAGTGCCATTTCGCCAAACTTCTACTTTTTCAGGGCTGACTAGATAATAGAAACTACCATTATCTGCTCGATATTTGCCTTGACCAATATTTAAAGCTGCAATTTTTATCGGCTTGCTTGGGTCTTGCTTCGACTGTCCAATATAAAATAACTGACCATTTTCTTCACAGACTTTTACACGAATATTTGCAGTCTCACCCTCAATGATGATAACTCCATTACACTGAATATTATTAATAGGTGCAAAAGCTATTGGAATTAGCTGTGAAGGTGAAGCTTGCTTTGCTATTGGGGGTGTCGAGACTGGGTGGTTAGGGTTATCAACTTGTTGAACTTTAGAAGCAGGAGAAACACTTGCAGTTAAGGATGTCAACAGACGAAGGGGATCAACTGCTATTTGACCATTTGGATGAACTTCAAAGTGGAGATGAGGGGCTGTACTATTGCCCGTAGATCCCATCTCAGCAATAATTTGACCTTGAATGACCTGTTGGCCCTTGCTCACCAACAAACGGCGATTGTGACCATAAATAGTAATACTGCCATCAAGATGTTTAATAGTTATGGCATTGCCTAATCCCCAATTATCCCAACCTGCTTTTACAACCCTACCCGATGCAGCAGCAATAATCGGAGTTCCAGATGCCCCTGCAATATCAATTCCTTCATGTTGATATTTGCGAAAGCCTTGAGAAATAAACCCTTGGGTTGGCCAAATCAGGTTAGAAGCAGGGATAGGAGTATGCTGTATTGGAGAATCACTTGCTAACTGTGTTAGGGCAGATGTAGTTGTATTTAAGACGACGGTTAAGGATATTAACCCAATTAATCCATAAGTGCGGTATCGATAAACAGTAATTTTTTTCATAAATTGCAAGCTTATTAAAACAATAATTCAGATAGTTTCTGATTATTTGCTGTTTCAAGCTAACTCGGAAAATATCAGGACGTTTAGCAGATAGAGCATCTTTAAAATCGAGATCCTCACCAAACACCTTGGTACTACAAGTACAATATTTGCCCCGTATGCCGGCCATCGGCGCACCGAATGGCAGCATACGTTTATCAATCGCTAGAGAACAAGGGTTTAAGACTCCCAATGTTGCGTCAGCTTCCTTCTTACTTCAGGAGGGGCGGTCAGTAAGCTTGCCGAAGTGTCGAATCCTATAAGTTATATTACTCCTGCCTTCTGCCTTAAACCTTAGTGTAATTATCGATTACCTTGGCAAAATCTGGCACTGCTTCTTCCACGTGCTTTTTAGCTGAACCGCGAAATTTTTCATAGGTTCCTCGCACAATTTGGCGTTTGGCGTTCTTGACCCTAGCATCAGTGACACTCAGTAGCGCATCTGCTGTATGAGAGCGATTTTTACTCAGGTGTCCAATCGGATCGCCTTTTTCTACGCCTTCACTCCAAATGGGATCGAGTGCCGTGAAGCACTGCGGCAGGATCTGCTCAACTACGTAGGGGATATACCCTGGCTTGACTCCCTTCAGGGCGGCGAAGGCAGTTTTCAAAGCAATACCGCTCATACCTGACTTGGATGCCAGCTGTACTTCTATCATGTTGCAACATTCATCTATGACCATAGCCTTTTTGGTCGGGTTTGAAAGTCCTTCGTTAAGTCCCATTTCACTTTTCCTTATCTAAGTACTTAATTTCTATTCGACTAACTTTTTTAGCAAGCAGGAAATTACAGAAAATGGTATCAAAGTTGGAGGATGTTATGAACATTACGCTCTCACTACTTAAGTAGGACTTACGCAAAAGTTAACGCACTAGGGGCAATTCATGAATTGCTCTAAGAAGAAAATTTTTCTTTTTGGCTATTGTTTGCGTAAGTCTTATTAAGGCTTCACCCATAATGCAATACGCTTGGATTCAGCCAGTACTCTTTGTCAAAGCCATTTTCTAGCGGGTTTAGGGGAAAGGGTCAATCATAAAATTTAGGTTATCCCATCTTGCTGAGACCTGAGTTGTGCCTCTGGCAGACTTGAACCAGAAGGTAAAGCCCTATGTTCAGATGCCGAAGTTCCATCTGGATAATCTGGAGGTTTTGAGCCACCCGATCGCTTCCGAGAAAATATAGCCTGAGCCAACGTCTTGACTAAGATGTACAAAATTGGCACTAGGAACAAACTCAAGAATGTCGCAAGCAGCAGTCCCCCAAAAAGCGCTGTTCCTAAAGACCAACGGCTGCTGGCTCCAGCCCCTTGAGAGATCACCAAGGGCAAAAATCCTAACAACGCTGCAAAGGAAGTCATTAAGATGGGTCGCAGACGTTCTTCCCCTGCTTTTACCGCCGCTCGCGTGTAGCTCATGCCTTGCTCGTGCAATTGATTGGCAAATTCCACGACTAAAATCGCGTTCTTTGCGGCTAAACCAATCAAAGTTACTAAACCGACTTGGCAATAGATATCATCTACAACTTTGGGGAAGAGGCTATCTGCCATGAAAATATTAGAACGTAGCCAAATCGCGGTCATCGCTCCCAAAACGGCTAGGGGAACTGTCAGCAAAATAATGATCGGGTCAATGTAGCTTTCATACTGAGCCGATAGCACCAGAAAGACAATAACGATCGCTAAGGCAAAAATCAAGCCCGTAGATCCCCCTGATGTCTTTTCCTGGAGATAAGTCCCTGTCCACTCGTAACCAAAACCTTGAGGTAAAGTCTCTGCTGCAACTTGCTCCATCGCTTTAATCGCTTCTCCCGAACTAGAACCGGGAGCCGGAGCGCCTTGTACTTTGATTGACCTGTACAAGTTATAATGCGAGATGGTTTTCGGCCCGACAAAGGGAGTAACTGTCACCAAATTGCTCAATGGAATCATTGCCCCACTTGCAGAGCGAACATACAGCTTGCCAATATCATCTGGATTAGAACGGAAAACTCCATCCGCTTGCACATATACCCGATACTGTCGCTGTCCCTGTACAAAGTCATTCACATATTGCGACCCCAAGTAACTTTGCAATGTCCCAAAGATGTCGTTGAGTTCGACATTTAGAGCTTTTGCTTGGTTACGGTTCACTTGGATGTCAAACTGAGGAGTGTCGGCGGTAAACTGAGTGAAGACTCTTTGTAAAACAGGCTTTTTATTTGCCGCCGCAATGAATTTTTGAGCAGTATCAACCAGGGTTTGAATTGGCGCACTTCCAGTTTTGTCTTGAATGATAAACTCAAAACCACCCGTACTACTTAACCCTCTAACCGGAGGCGCATTCACAGCGATCGCTCTGGCTTCTGTAATTGCAGAGAGCTTTTGGTTCAACCTCTGAAGTATTCCATAGACAGACTCAGATTCTTTAGTTCTCTCTTTCCAGGGTTTTAGGTTCGCAAAGGCAATGCCTAAATTAGAAGCATTGCCATCGAAACCAAAGCCACTGATCATAAAACTAGCTCTAACTTCGGGAGCCGATGTTACTTCTTTGACAACCTTGTTCATTACAGATTCGGTATATTTCAAAGAAACCCCATCAGGCCCCTGGACAACGACAAAGAAGTAACCTTGATCTTCCTCTGGAATAAATCCGGTAGGTACTGCTCTATACATCAAAACCGTTGCGACTAAACCAGTAATAAAAACCCCAATTACAATCGGTTTGATATGGGTGAGGTAACTAACAAACCCGACATATCGGCGTGTGAACCAGCTAAATCCCCGATTAAACTGCGTAAAAAACCACCCCAAAGGGCCCCGTGGAGTCTGAGCCGGGCGCATGAGGATGGCTGCCATACTTGGGGAGAAGGTTAAAGCATTGAAGGTGGAAATGGCAATGGAGCAAGCAACGGTTAACGCAAATTGTTTGTAGACAATCCCAGTAGTGCCTGGAATGAATGCAACTGGAATAAATACCGCCATGAGTACAAGTGAAGTGGCAATAATTGCCCCAGTCAACTCTTTCATGGCTTCGACAGCTGCCTCAAAGGGTCTCATACCCTGCTCTAGTTTGACTGCAACTGCCTCTACTACAATAATGGCATCATCAACGACAATACCGATCGCCAGAACGAAACCAAATAAGGTCAGTGTATTAATCTGAAATCCTAAAACCAAAAGGGCTGCACATGTCCCAACCAAAGAGACGGGGATCGCAACAGTGGGAATGATCGTGGTACGCCAGTCTTGCAAAAAGACGAAAATTACCAAGACCACTAGGACAATTGCCTCAACCAGAGTATGTAAAACTTCTTCTAAAGAAATTTCTACAAACGGAGTGGTATCAAATGCCAGCTGTGCTTTGAGACCAGGTGGAAAACTCTTCTCTAAGATTTTGATCTGCTCTTCAACAGCATGAGCAACGTTGAGGGCATTACTACCGGGAAGTTGATATATCCCCAAACCCACGGCTGCCTTGGGAGCATTTCCGGGGATAGTGAATTTGGCATCAGCGAGATAGCTTTCTGCTCCTAGTTCAACTCTACCAATATCTCTGACCTTAACTAGGGTGCTATTAGTGGTGCTATTAGTGGTGCCATTAGTAGTACCATTAGTAGTGCTATTAGTGCCGCCTTGACTCACCTTCAGCACCATGTCTTCAAATTCAGCCGCATCTTTAAATCGACTGGTTGCCCGTAAAGCAAATTCAAAGCTTTGATTATCTGGTGCTGGTTCCTTACCAATGGCCCCTGCACCCACCTGAATATTTTGTTCTTGCAGGGCAGTTGTCACATCTTGAGGAGTTAGTTGATGTTGGGCAAGCTTGTTGGGATCGAGCCAAAGACGCATGGCATATTTACGCTCCCCAAAAACCCTGGCACTTCCTACACCAGGAAGGCGTTTGATCTGATCGAAAATATACAGATCGACATAGTTACTGATAAAAATGTTGTCATACTCATTATTGTCTGAGTAAAACCCATAGACCAGAAGGAGACTGCTTGATGCCGTTTCAACGGTGACACCTGTTCGTTGAACAGTATCTGGCAGTTGAGGTTCAGCAAGTGCTTGTTTGTTTTGAACGTTTACTTGAGCAATATCGCTATTGACATTAGTTGGGAAGGAGACGGTTATATTGCTGGAACCATCATTACCCGTATTAGAAGATATATAAGATACATCTTTAACACCATTAATTTGTCGCTCAATAATGTTGGTGACAGTATTTTCTGTTGTTTGAGCATCCGCACCAGTATTGTTAGAGCTAACGGTGATTTGCACCGGAGCGAGGTCTGGTAGCTGAGAAATGGGAAGGATCGGAATACAGATGCTTCCCAGCAGTAAGATAATGAACGTACAGACCGTAGTTAGGACTGGACGTTTGATGAAGGTATTGACAAACATAAATCCAGGAACAGTTTAATACTGGTTATGGACGGAGTAGCTTGTTATTAATATAAGAATTTATTAAGCCTTAGTGTTAGCGATCGCACAAAATTGGGGATTGGGGATTTTTCAGAAGCCAAGGAGAGCAAGGGAGTGGAGTTCAACAGGTCGCGCCCAGGATTCCCCTCGACAAGCTTATTGGGGACTGGGGGCAGGGGACTGAGCAAGAAACTCGATTACAGCACTTCCTGCTGCTATGAGGTACAGATACTTGGAATGCTATTAGTAGTCTGTCAAGCTAGTAATGAAAAGTTTGTAGTAAGAACAAAGCGTGCTTAGAAAATCAGGACTTTAGTCCTGACTAGGAACTTTTTTACCCCAGATCAACGATAATTCGATTAATTAGTATACCTCATAACTTCAGTAAATACTGTAAAATTTGGTTTGGGTCTGAATCCCCATACTTATCTTAAGAGTCCCCTTAGACAGGTAAAGGCGCGATCGCTATTTTTCAGCGAGTCAAAATTAATCGCTAATTCTGGCTAAATTACAATGCAGTTTTCTGCAATCTTACATACATGTTTATGTATATGTGGATGCTAAATCTTGCATATAAAACTGCATAAAAGGTGAATGACTAATTTTTATACTTTTTTTATTATCTATTTTGTGAATGAGTTCGTAACTTTAGTTATAAGCATAATCACACCAACGGGCAAGATACCAAGCTACAAGGGGTTTTACTTCTGCTTGTATTTAGTAAAATCCTGGCTATATTTTCCCAAAAATAATTGAAGTAACTATCTATTTCTGATTCTGAAAAAGAGAAACCTATGTCTAATTTTGTTGGTTCTACTGGTGGTGTTACTAAAACTGGTTCAATTTATGTAGACAGCTTATTATGGGGCACTCGTTGGAAAATTGAAAACGACAATAGAAAAATTACTTATTCGTTTGTTGATAATCAGTCTTGGGATGACACTTTCTATAACGCTGAAAAGAATGCCTATACCAATGCAATAAAAGCCTGGTCAAATGTGGCTAACTTCCAACTAGAGTATTCTGGTTTTAATGATTCTCAAGCTGAGTTAACCTTTCATAGTGTTGATTCTTCTCTTTGGGACAGTGATGGCGTACTAGGTGAAGCAAATCCACCAGGAGAATCTGATGACGTTTATGGGCAAGGAGATGTTCGAGTTAACTGGGAGGTTTACCAAGACAATCCTGATGCAAAACTCGTAGTTGGTAGCTACTACTACTACACTTTTGTTCACGAAATTGGTCATGCTTTGGGATTAGCCCATCCTCACGATAATGGAGGAACTTCTTCCGTATTTCCTGGCGTTGACAATGCTTTTGATAAAGGTAACTTGAGTCTCAATCAGTTTGTGACAACAATCATGTCCTACAACACTGATAACAGTCCCTTTTCTCCTGGGTATGACGCAAATTGGGGATTTGCTGCGGGGCCAATGGCATTTGATATTGCAGCCATCCAACATATTTACGGTATCAATAAGACATACAACACAGGTAATAACGTCTATTTGCTTCCATCCTCTAATGGCGCAGGAACCTATTGGTCTTGTATTTGGGATGCAGGCGGAACAGATACCATAAGTGGTCAAAACGCAACTAATTCAGTCATTATCGACTTGAACAATGCTACTTTGGCGAATAACGATCCTGATGCTGGCGGCTTCATTAGTCAAGTTGTTGGTGTTAAAGGAGGATTTACGATCGCCAATTCCCAAGGCGGTATATCTGTTATTGAAAATGCCATAGGAAGCAACTTTAATGACACTTTAACAGGGAATCAATACAACAATTATCTCTCTGGCCAAGGCGGGAACGATGTCATCGATGGAAAAGCTGGAAATGACAGTCTCGATGGCGGCGCTGGCAATGACACTCTCTATGGTGGCGCTGGAAATGATACGCTCAATGGCGGCACTGGCAATAATACTCTCTATGGCGGCACTGGCAACGATCGCTATATATTCAATAGTGATAATTACATAACTATCACCGAATATGCTAATGAAGGCACAGACACGGTTGAGTCTGCCTACAACTTTAACTTAGGCCCAGCTTATTTAGAAAACCTCATTCTCAAAGGCAGTTCTGCAATCAACGGCACTGGTAATAGTCTCAACAACACAATTACAGGTAACGCTGCTAACAATCAACTCAATGGTGATGCTGGCAATGACACTCTCAATGGTGGCGCTGGTATTGACATCCTCACTGGTGGTACTGGTAATGACATCCTCACTGGTGGTACTGGTAATGACATCCTCACTGGTGGTACCGGAGGCGATCGCTTTACATTCAACTCTAGCAGCGAAGGAATCGATCGGATTACTGATTTTAGCGTAGTGGATGATACGATTTTTGTCTTTGCGGCTGGTTTTGCTGGAGGGCTAGTTGCTGGTGCGGCGATCGCTACCAATCAATTTTTTATTGGTTCGGCAGCAAATACAAGTAGCCAAAGATTCATTTACGACAAAGGTAATGGTTCTCTCTTCTTCGATCGAGATGGCGCAGGAGCGATCGGCAAAATCCAGATTGCTACACTCAATACCGGATTGTCCCTGAGTAATGCAGATATTTTCGTTGCTGCTTAGGTATTTGTAAACTACCTACGCTGCAAGCTTCGTATACAGCGTAGGGTTCGGTAATCACAGGGGTGTGCCCAAACTTAGACTTCGAGGCGACACAAGCTTTTGGGCTTAACAAGAGTGCCACTCAGTAATGAATCCAAATTTTTAATGGGTTTTGCCGTTACCCTGAAAATTTAACGACTGCTCGTCATTTACCCAAATTGCTTGTTGAGGCACAGAAATGGAAATTCCGGCTTCGTCTAGGGCAACTTTCAGACGGCGGCGAAACTCCCGTGCTACATCCCATTGCTTGAGGGGCTGTGTTTTAATCCAGACACGAATAATCAAACCGCGATCGCCAAATTGATCTATTCCCAAAACTTGCGGCGGTTCCAAAATTTGACGCTGCCATTGCATTTCTTGGTTCATCTCGAAAGCAACTGTTTCAATCAACTTCAAAGCCTCTTCTGTATTGGCTTGATAGGCGATGGGAACCGTTAAATCGGCACGTGACCAACGACTAGAAAGATTCGCTACAACTTTAATTTCACCATTGGGAATTGTGATCAAGCGCCCTTCGGAATCCCGCACTTGGGTCATCCGCAGATTCAGATTTTCTACTAAGCCTCCCACGTCTCCCACATTAATTACATCGCCTAAAGCATACTGGTCTTCTAAAATAATCAGAAAACCATTAATCGCATCTTTAATTAAGTTTTGTGAAGCCAAAGATAATGCAACACCAACTAAACTGGCACCCGCTAGCAAGGGAACAATATCTATCCCCAAGGATACCAGCGCTAGCAAAAAACCTACTCCTATCCAGATAGCAGTAGTGATACTTTTAGTCACGCCAGAAAATGTGGAAACTCGCAGTTGTAGCCGTGCAGAACTTTCTGGGGTCAGGAAAGCACCACTACTGATCAGAGTGGAGGCGAAGCGGTCAATTAGGGCGTATGTCAAACGGATGGCTACATAGATTCCCAGGCATACAACACCTAATCGCAAAGGGAATTGGAAAGCATTAAGAATTCCTATCTGAAACCCTCGTGTATAGGGAAATAGACCCAAAATAAAAAAGCTTCCACCTCCCCAAATCCCGGCTTGACTTAGCTGAAATAATCGTCTTTTGACTTCTTGAAGATGCTTCTTTTGCTGTTGATTCAGTTGTGTTGTAATTGGTTGATTTGCTGCTGGTGAAATTGGGGAGTTTAGCAGCTCTCTGGGGGGTTGGGAGGCGATAGGATTGACTGAAGAATCCTTTTGGGAACGTCGCTGCCAGCCATATAGACCCAAACTCATAATCACCATTATTACTCCGGTACCCGTAGCAATTTTACCTTGGTCGATTAAAGATTGAGTTTGTCTTTCTTGCTTTGCTTGTTGTAAGTCTTCTTGTAACGATTCAGCGACTTGATTTGCCGATGTCGATATATCTACTTGTCGCAGTCCAGCATCCTCGGAAGTAACGGTCATCAGATATTGGTCATTGACATAAATTACTGGTAATTCGTTGACTTTCCGAACTTCTACCTTGATTGCTGTTTTTGCTGGTGACTGAAAGTAATTTTGACCAATTTTCTCCAACTTCTTTTGAATATCTTCTGAACGTTCAGGAAAGTTGGTTCTTGATGCCGCTATTTGAAATAACCGACGACCATCTAAATAAATCCAGCCCGAAACAACTCTGTTATCTGAATCATTGCTCACACTGCTGGGAGCTTGCAGTTGCGGTAAAAATGGAATCTGGGCTGTGGCTTTCGGTACAGATACAACGCATACGGCCATTGAACTAGCGATCGCCAAAAATTGAAAACGCACTCAAACACCTCCTTAAATCAAATCTACTGGTGACTACTTCTATAACTATCCTCCGCAATAACTTTGGGTAGATGTACCTATCTAAAGTTGAGATTTTCCCTTTAGACGATGAAATTTCGATGTTTTTTTGTTTGTCCTCTATCTTTAGACAGGTGACAAGGTATTGAGAATCAGCAGGTAAGGCTGATAAGAGTCTTGCTCTTACCAAAGATAAAACAAAAAGGAAGAACCTGGAGAGAAAGTTGACATTCCACCGATCAAACGTCAAGCTAGTTTTGAGGGCTATTAACTAGTGATTTGCTTTCATAACAAGCAAAAATCGCCAGTAGTAGAATAACCTAGTAGAGTGCGTAAATTTTACGTACCTTTTTTAATTTTTTGAGGTAACTTTTGATGACCGCAACTTCTCCCCGATTAAAGCACGAGGTTAAAGACCTCGGCCTAGCTGCCTTGGGTAGACAGCGCATTGAATGGGCTGGACGCGAAATGCCAGTTTTGAAGCAAATCCGCGATCGCTTTGCGATCGAAAAACCATTCGCTGGTTTACGCCTTGTAGCTTGCGCCCACATTACAACAGAAACAGCACACTTGGCGATCGCTCTGAAAGCCGGTGGTGCAGACGCGCTTTTAATTGCTAGCAATCCTTTATCAACTCAAGATGACGTAGCCGCTAGCCTCGTTGTCGATCATGAAATTCCCGTCTTTGCTCAAAAAGGCGAAGATAACGAAACTTATAACCGCCACGTCCAAATAGCTTTAGATCATCGCCCCAACATTATTGTTGATGACGGTAGCGATGTAGTTGCGGCTTTAATCCAACACCGCCAACACCAAATCGCTGATTTGATTGGTAGCACCGAAGAAACCACCACTGGTATTGTGCGGTTACGCGCCATGTTTAGAGAAGGCGTTCTCACCTTCCCCGCAGTCAACGTCAACGACGCTGATACCAAGCACTTCTTTGATAATCGCTATGGTACTGGGCAATCAACCCTAGATGGCATTATCCGCGCCACAAATATTTTGTTGGCTGGGAAGAACGTTGTTGTCGTCGGTTATGGCTGGTGTGGTAAAGGTACAGCCCTCCGCGCTCGTGGAATGGGTGCTAACGTCATCGTCACCGAAATCGACCCCATCAAGGCAATTGAAGCCGTAATGGATGGCTTCCGCGTCCTGCCAATGGCTAAAGCTGCATCTGAAGGTGATATTTTTATCACTGTGACTGGTAACAAGCACGTCATTCGCGGCGAACACTTCGATGTCATGAAAGATGGTGCGATCGTTTGTAACTCCGGTCACTTCGACCTAGAACTTGATTTGAAATACTTGGCTGCACAAGCTAAGGAAGTCAAAGATGTTCGTCCTTTCACTGAAGAGTATAAGTTGAAAAATGGTAAATCAGTTGTCGTTCTCGGACAAGGACGCTTGATTAACCTAGCTGCGGCTGAAGGACACCCCAGTGCGGTAATGGATATGAGTTTTGCGAACCAAGCTTTGGCTTGTGAATTCCTGGTGAAGAACAAAGGTAAGTTGGAACCAGGTTTGCACTCAATTCCTGTTGAAGTCGATCAAGAAATTGCTCGGTTGAAGTTGCAAGCTATTGGCATTACAATTGATAGCCTAACAGCAGATCAAATTGAGTACATCAATTCTTGGACAAGTGGAACTTGATACATTGATTAATTGATTTTTTAGGGGATAGGCTTTTAGGCTTATCCCTTTTTTTGTGTTCGCACATTCGCTGAAGCATTCCTGTAGAGTAGACGCAAGTGCAATAGCTTACTTAAAAAATTAGGTAAGATTATAATTTAGACTATTCTTTTTTATATGTCAGCAAAAGATATTTTTCATAATACTGTGAAAGTAGCCTTAGAAAAAGATGGCTGGAAAATTACACACGATCCCTTGTTCTTTCAACTCACTGAACAAATTAGAATTAAAATAGACATGGGAGCGCAAAAGTTAATTGCGGCTGATAAAGATGAGCAAAAAATAGCAGTGGAGGTAAAAAGTTTTATTGGGATATCAGCAATCTCAGAATTTCATACAGCTGTCGGTCAATTTTTGAACTACAGAGTAGCCTTGGAGCAGAAGGACTCTGAGCGAGTATTATACTTGGCAATAGCTAAAGATATCTACCAAGAATTTTTTCTGGATTCTTTTATTCAAAGTGTATTAGAACGATATGAAATCAAGTTATTGGTTTTTCATGTCCAAAAACAGGAGATAGTATTATGGAAAAATTAAATTATCAGGAATTAGTGAAAAAAGTTATTTATAAATATGTAAATGAACAACCAAAAGAAGATTTAGAAAATACTGAAATTATCTTTGATACAGAACGCGATCGCTATTTATTATTATATGTGGGATGGCATGATGAAGAAAGAGTGTATGGATGCCCCATTCATATTAGTATCAAGGATGATAAAATTTGGATTCAGCGCGATTTTACTGAAGAAGGAATAGCTAATCAATTAGTAGAATTAGGTGTGCCGACAACAGATATTGTTTTAGGTTTTAGATCACCTTATGTCCGGCAGTTTACTGGTTTTGCATCTGTTTAATTTCTTGCATTCTATCCCGATTGAAGTTGAAAGCGTTGGGTATTGGAATTGAGAGTTTGACTCCTGAGCAAATTAAGTACATCAATTCTTAGACTTCGGGAACTTGATACATTGATTAGTTGATTTTTTTGGGGGGGGATAGGCTTTTGGGCTTGTCCCGTATTGCTTTATAGTAGTCACTGCATGATACTAGGCAATGCTGTATTCTCTTGCATAGCCGTAGTTGCCAAGACTTTAAATGTACTTAATAGCTTCTTGATAAGAAGAATCTAGAGAAATTTTAGGCAACTTATTTTTAGGAAAATTAGAAATTATGTATAGTGCCTTATTTATGAGAACATCGGTTGTTTTATCTCTAAGAGATTTCGCTAGTTTCTTCATGCGGAGATCAGCTTTTGGTGTATCTAGATCAAATACAAATTCATTATCACTGAAGAGTTTAATATATTCTTTAATCTCTTCTATTTTAAAACCTTCAATAAATTTTTCGTAGTAAGTTAATGCTCTCTCATCAATACCATCTTTATAGCCTTTGCCATTTCCGCAATAACAAATACAAATAATCTTGACAAATAAACTTCTAACTGATTTTGGTATACCGGTTGTTGGGATCGAAACTGATATAGATTTAGCATGAGGATATTCATTATAAAAGTTATTATATTCAAAATGAACTGTCCTCAAATTTTGTAGTTTCTCAATAAGCTCTGCTGCTAAACTATCTTCGTCTTTATACCGAAGACCATCGACTAATTCTAAAATTCTCTCAGTTGCTTCTCTTCTAAATGTATCAGCATTTTTTCTGTATAATCCAAATTTAGAACCTATACGATATTTAGCTTCATCCGTTGCATTATTCCAGACATGAGGAATTAGTTTTTCTATATTAACTCTAACAAACTGCTCTTGTTTATTATCACAATAGATTCCAAAAATAGAAAGGAGGAAATCATCTTTTCTGACTTGAGGTTGTTTAGAGAAATCATTACCAATGATAGAAAAATCATTTGCATTTATTACATTTTTTCTTATATTATCTCTCAGTTGTTTTAAGCTAACTACAGAATAATCTGGTTTTGCATTTATTACATATTTCAAACAATATTCTAAGAAAACAATCATTTCTGTTCCAGTAAGTTCAGTATCATTTGGATGTGCAGAACTAGCATGATTTCTGAAAAAATTAACAGTCTCTAATCTTTTAAAGTTAATATTATTAATTAACCCTATTCTTTGAGATATTTCTAGTAAGTCATGAGCAGATATAGCTTCAAGTTCTTCTTCTGAAAGTAAACCTTTATATTTTGAAGATATGCTTCCTGCCACATCATAAAAATATTGTAAATCATAACCAATTATTAATCTATTTAATGCCCTGATAGTTTCATCCCATAGGAAAGCTAAAGCACCATCAAATAAGCCGTTAATGATTGATGCTACAAATTTTGATAAATATGTGGCTTTGCTTTTTTCTTCTATTGGAAGAGTCTCTAAAGCACTGTACAGTGCAAATATCGCTTTTCTCCTTTCATCAACAGATGAAAAAATATTATCCGTTGGTAGTCCAAGATAATTTAGCAAATCAATGTATGGCTTATCCAATGCTGTAATAGAATTTTCAATTTGAGATGATGTAATCTTTGTTGGTATTAATATAATTTCTGTATTATCTTCAGTCATTTTTTTATCTAGTTGTATACTTGACTTTTAAAATTACTATGATTAAATTTATATGGCAACAGTAAAAACACGTACTATTGTCATATAAAATTTAATTATAATAAAAGACCGTGCCTTTTTTTACTTGTCTTCGACTCAAAACGAAAGGTGGTACTGCAATGGATACCTTAGATAACTATCGCCAAGTCATTCAAAAAATATTAATTGAATACGCCCAACTTACCTATGCTTACGGAGAACTAGAAAGACAACTAATTATAGACCAAACCGCTAACCATTACCTACTACTAACATTAGGCTGGGAAAATAATCAACGGGTGCATGGTTGCTTAGTCCATCTTGATATTATCAACGGCAAAATATGGATTCAAAGAGACGGTACAGAATACGGTATAGCCAACGAACTTGTTAACGCTGGTATTCCTAAAAATCAAATTGTTCTTGCCTTCCAACCAGCCGATATCAGACAGTATACTGAATTTGCAGTTAGTTAATTAAGCATAAAAGCTGCTGTTAAATCTAGAATAGTCATTGCTATAACTTAAAACTCTCAACTTCATATACTAGAAATATTTCTACACACACATCTTATGTTAACCGTAACAATTGATGAAATCCAGCGAAATCTAACTAGTTATATTCAAAAAGTAGCAGCAGGAGAAAGTATTATTATCATGCAAGCAGGTTTACCTATTGCAGAAATTAAACCAGTTTCAGCCACCTTTCAACAAATTAGACCTTATGGCTTATGTGCTGGGGAGTTCATTGTTCCAGATGATTTTGATAGTCCCTTACCTGAAGAGATTTTAAATAGTTTTGAGGGTAAATGAAACAGAATAGAATAGCCTTTACATTTTAAAACTCCATAAGAGTATGCTTTTTTCAAGATTAAATAATCAGCACTTACTCGGAGCGATGCCTGCGGCGGGCTACGCCTACGCAAAACTAAACTCTGTAGGGGCAATTCATAAATTGCCCCTACCTAAAATCAGGGTTTCGGCTATTGTTTACGTAAGTCCTGTTCACTTTTCGCTGTGCGGCTGAAGACTCGATAGTATAGCGACGTACTAATTTCTTTTAAGGGAAATAGCAGATAGGTGAGAGGATTTATTGCCACAATAATATTTCGGAAGTCTCGCCGCGCGAAAAATAAGATAGCACGAGCAACTTGCTGTGCAGACATCACTCCATAAGGATTAAGTTGACTCTTGAATGGGCCAAGAATTAACTTGCGAATTACACAATCCCCATCCAAACGCTTCAGGGTAACAATATCTCCTAACGCTCTTTTGCTGAGTTCATAAAGCGGACTCAGTGCTGGAGAAACCTCAGCTTCAGAAGTGTTTACCCAAATTTCCTTCGTTGCTTTTGCCTGTGGCCCTGTTACAGTTGTTACAAATATATCCATCAGCCGTAATGCTGAAAAGGTATTCACCTCATAAGAGGAATTGATAGCCTCTGGTGTGCGGCTGGCGTAGACATTAATTCCGTGGTTGATAATTAAAATATCTACTTTCTCTAAACTATTCTTCAGTTCAGCTTCATTACCTAATTGCCAGGGAACCACCTTTACCCCAACTTGCTCTACTAATTTTTCGGGATTAGTGGTTAACGCCACGACTTTAGCATTATTCTTTACAAGTTCAGCCGCCAGCGCTTGCCCTAATGCTCCTGATGCTCCGGTTAAAGCGATGGTTTTCCCCTTGAGAGATAGTCCTGTACCAATAATTTTATCCACCAGGGGAAAGACACCACTGTAATAAGCATTGACATCATCAAAATGATGCCGCCAATGATAAGAGCGATTCACCCACCAAATGGATGGAATTGTCTCTAAAGGGCCGGGGAGGTGGTTGAAATCTGTATCAATTTTTCCCTGGAAATATCGCATAGACGCGCCATACAAGAAGGTGGAACCATAAGCTACTCCCAGCCATAACCCCATCTGCTGGACAATTAAGGCAATGACTACCAATATCACCAGCAGTAGACTCGACTCTAAAATGTCGTGATAGAGTTGGGATTCTTGATAAATTTTCAGGGAAACTATCGATAAATCGCGGCGATAGGCTGCATGGTGCTTATTGTGCCATTTAGCAAGCCAGTTGACTTGGTGACACAAAGCATGATAGCTGTCTCTCAAGACCTCAGCAAGCAAAAGTGAAAAAAGTCCCCAGCTAACAAACTGCAAGCTGGTATTTAACCAAACCCAATTAGTTTGTAATCCTGCTTCAATTCCCATCAAGTTTTCAGCTAATATTTTTATCATGTTTGTCTATACTCGTTTTTCTCAATCATTCTTTCACGATCTGATAAAGGTGCGCTAAGGTCGAGTCTAGAGCATCATATAGCCAGGTTCAATGTAGGTAAAGTGTTTGCTCAATTTATGATGTGCTTTTGGTCAGGCGTGAAACGGAATTGATGCGGATAAATGAAGCTTTACATAAAATGGCATATTCCGTATGAAAAATTGTACAGGGCAGAATGGTCATAACTACAATCTTAAAATTAGAAATTATTGGTATTTGAACAGCATGACAGATATAAAAGATTTATCAGAAATAATTGCGAGTAAAGGTGACGATTCACTCATTATGTCAACTGAAAACTTGCAGCCACAAGAAGACGTAGAACTTGAGCGAAAACTACGAGAACTCAAGTTTAAACAGGAATTAAGAAAAGATTGGATTTTATTTATTGTCAGGGATGTAGTAATTTTTCCTGCCGCCATCCTTTTTATTTTTGCTATCAGTGGTTATTCACTCTTTATTCATATTCATGGGTAACTTAACTGATCGCAATTTTTAATCAACCGCAGAGACGCAGAGAAGCCAGTGCGTTGGGCGGGTTCCCCGACTTGAAGCAACTGGCGCAACACAGAGAAGATTATAGAATTCACAAAAATTTATAAGTGTGGAAAATTATTTATCTTATCTTTGTGTTTCTCTCTCTGCATTTTCTATGATTAGGGACTTCCAAATAAAAAAACATCCCAAATTTTTTGTGGGATGGGTGTCCCCACCCGTCCCAGATTTAGGGCAGGCAAGATGCCCACCCTACAAGATGGATAATTTATTTCTTGGAAGTCCCTTATTTAAAAAATCCTACAAATTATCTATATCAGTGCAATTGCGTAACTAATTTTACAGACGACGAAGCCAACTTCCTACAAGTAGACTCATCTTTATATCCACATAAATATTGTTGGATATAAAGTAAGTATTTAATGGAAATAATCTAAAAATATGGGGCTTTTAATATTTTCTGTTGCTTTAGTTGCCATTATTGCTGTAATTATCATTAATGGCTACAACGATTTAGTCAAATATCGCAATCGGTACAAAAATGCTTATTCTCAAATCGATGTTCAATTGCAGCGCCGCTATGATTTAATTCCCAACTTAGTGGAAACTGCGAAAGGTTATATGAAACATGAACGAGAAACCCTAGAAGCAGTTATTGCTGCCCGGAATTCTGCAATTAATGCTAGCAGTCGTGCTGTGCAAAATCCTGGCGATCCTCAAGCGATGCAACAGTTGGGTAACGCTGAAGGGGCGCTGACGGGTGCATTAAGCCGCTTGATGGTACTTTCAGAATCTTATCCAGAATTGAAAGCCGATCGCGCCATGACTCAAGTTATGGAAGAATTATCTTCCACTGAAAACCGGATTGCTTTTGCACGTCAGGCTTTTAATGATGCTGTAACACTTTACAACACCAAGAGCGAATCTTTCCCCAGCAATCTTGTGGCGAATACTTTTAACTTTACTGTCGCAGAATTACTCGCCGAAGCTACTCCAGAAATAAGAAATGCTCCCCGCGTGTCTTTTTAAATATCTATGAATTTCTTTGAACATCAGGATCGGGCACGCCAAAACACGCAACAATTAATTGGCTTATTTTCCCTGTCGATCGCAGTTATGATTATGGCGATTTACATTGCCGCTTTATTTCTGTTCCGCATGGCTCCCCGTGTTTGGTGGCATCCAGGATTATTTATCTACGTAGCTGGGATTACAATAATTGCGATCGCAGTCGGAAGCTTATATAAAATTGCCTGTCTCCGTCAAGGCGGAAGTTTAATTGCTCAGGAGTTGGGGGGAAGCCTCCTACTCCCAGATATGGCAGATGAACAAGGGCGACAACTATTAAATATTGTCGAGGAAATGGCGATCGCTTCTGGTATTTCTGTCCCACAAGTTTATCTCCTTGAAAGAGAAACCAGCATTAATGCCTTTGCTGCCGGATTTACCCCCAATGATGCTGTAATTGGAGTCACCCGTGGAACTTTGCAACACTTGAGCCGAGATGAGCTACAAGGAGTCATTGGCCACGAATTCAGTCATATTCTCAATGGAGATATGCGGCTCAATTTGCGTTTGGTGGGACTATTACACGGGATTTTGTTCATTTATTTAACTGGGGAGTTGTTGTGGCGAATTCGCGGTGATTTCCGTTTAGGAAAAGAAGATAAGGGTTTACCTATCTGGGCTTTTGGTTTAGCACTGATGGCAATTGGCGGTATCGGATTACTCTGCGGGCGATTGATTAAAGCCGCTGTCTCTCGCCAACGCGAATTTCTCGCCGATGCTTCGGCTGTACAGTTTACTCGCAACCCCAACGGACTTACCGGAGTCTTCCAAAAACTCCAACAGATGGATTCGCGGTTGATTTCGCCCGCAGCAGAAGCCGCTAGCCACATGTTTTTTGGCAATGCCCTCAACCCCTCTTTCTGGGAAAATATGTTTTCTACCCACCCGCCCCTAACAGAACGTATCCGTCGCGTTGGGGGTTTGAACGGCAGCAATTTGGCAGCAATGCCATCTCGCAATCAAATGCGTTCCCCCTCCCAGGAATCTCTAACAATGGGCTTTGCTGGTGGTTCTAGCGCCACGCCAGAACAGTTTGTAAACCAGGTAGGAAGCGTTACCCCAGAGCATTTTTCCCATGCTCAAGGGCTGTTATCGCAGTTACCAGAATCTCTACGCTTGGGCGTGCGAGAACAGCAAAGTGCAATGGCGATCGCTTTTGCCCTAGCATTAGATTCTGAAAATATCGAGATCCAAAAACGTCAAATTGCTTGGTTACGCGAGGTGCAGCCGCCTGAGTTGGTAGATAAAACCTTGGAATTGAGTAGCGAAATTAGCCAGTTAGATCCTAAAATTCGTTTACCACTTGTAGATTTGGCAGTACCCATATTGCGCCAAAATTCTGCCAAAGAATGCCAAAGGTTGTGTAAATGCGTCCACGGTTTAGTTGTAGCCACCGAAAGTTTATCACTGTGGCATTTCGTCTTGCAGTTAATACTGTGGCATCGTCTCCAACCTAGTATAAATCCCACATCTACTACAACGGTAGAATTCACCTCCATAGAACAGATTTGGCCAGATTGTCTATTAGTACTATCTGTAATTGCTCGCGTTGGACACTCTCAGCCCGATGCCTACATCGAGGACATTGCCTATGCTTTTCGTTCTGGAGTTTTTCGACTTCCTAAAGCCGGAGAGCAAGAAAAACCAGAAATACCACTTACCTGTAATTTCACTGAACTTAAGAAGAGTATTGAACGCCTTCGCCTTGCTAGTCCAAAACTCAAGCAAGCTATTGTAGATGCCTGCGCTCACACGGTACTATTAGACAACAAAGTTACGCAGTCAGAAGCAGATTTGCTCAGAGCGATCGCCATGACTCTAGACTGTCCTATTCCCCCATTTTTAAATCCTCAGCGTAGTGTTTCAAAACAGAAAAAATCTTCTTAAAAGGCCAGTTAATGTAGCTAGTGAGACACAATTCTTTATAAGTAAACAAAAAAATCCGCAAAAACGGATTTTTTTATTTATAGTTACTAATAGCTGTTTACCAGGGAGCATCCCAAATGTGCAAGTTTAATTTATATACAGGATTGTGACTTACCCGGAAGGATGAAAAACGAACCACAAAGGACGCAAAGGACACAAAGGGAAGAGCATTGAAAAGGGTTTTTACATCAGTCCCATTTATTTTTGCCATTTAATTGCATTTACAGCCAATTGATGGATTTTCGTTCTGATTACTCTTATTGTATAAATAGTTATCTTGGCAAAAGAGTATCATATTGTACAAAAAATCTTTAGCTCGCTAGAAGTCTTAAGTGGCTTAAAAAGTTTAGACAAAAAGCCAGCATTCCAGAAATTTGATTGCTATATTAGATTAAATAACTATTCTGGCAAGGATTAAAAAGCTGTGCGGGATGATTTACAGGGCTTGGAAATTAGTCAGGATGAACTGCAAAAACTAACTAATTTACCTGTTAACGATCGACTTTTAATCATTACAAATGCTCTTCAAAAGTTAGCAAAAATATACATCAAAAAAATTCAAAGCTCGGAAGGCGCAACTGTAATTTTTATTGGGTTTGCTACATTTGTTTTTAGCTATCTTTTATTTGATATATTTCTAAAAATATTTGTATCATGGATAGAAATTCCATCCTGGATATTACTAATTTTCTTAGGTATTTGGGTTGGCGGTCTGACGCAAACTATCTTATATTTAATATGGAGAAGTAGAAGTAAAATTGTCAAATTCAACATGACAAGTTCTCTGCGAATTCTGTTAAATGATGTTGAAAGATATAATACTGTTATTAGAGCAATAGATATCAACGATCAAATAGAAGAAGCTGGTAATCCAGAAGTGCTTATCAAGGAAAGAGAGAGTGTTCTTGCAGCGCTTAAGCTCACCAAAGCTGATTTAGTTCGCGCTTTGAAGACAGAAAGGATTTTGAGAGAAAATAAGAGTTTTATCCTTAGTAATACAGAACTATTCGTCAATAATTTAGCAACTTTAACGGCCATGCAAGTAAATGAACAGGCTACTGAGCATGGAAGATTACTCAATGAAGCGTTACAGATTGCATTAGATGTGCAAGACGAGATGAAAAGATTACAGACTCAGGGTTAAAACCAATACTCAGGGCAACGTGCATAAAGAAGTGAATTTGAGAAGGCGTAGATGCTCTCTATAAGTCCATAAGACGCTGTTGAATGGGTTCGGTTCCAACCGACATGTTAGACATCCTCAATGGCTTTTTGCCTAATCCTTCCCACGGTTGCGATCCCCGGTCTAACATAAAGAATATTCCTCAAGCGATCGCTTATCGGCATGGACTGGAAAGAAATCAGAGGTAATTGGGTAATCATTCCCCGAAATCCCATCGGTATCATCCATTTTTTAGGAGGTGCATTTGTCGCCACTGCACCGCACATCACTTATCGCTGGTTACTCGAACAACTGGCAAGTAAAGGCTATGTTGTAATTGCTACGCCTTTCGTCAACACATTGGATCATACTGCGATCGCCAAATCTGTGCTGTTAAACTTTGACCGCACCCTCGAACGCTTACATGACTCTGGGGCATTACGCAAGCTTTACTTCCCCATCTATGGTCTTGGACACAGTATGGGCTGTAAACTCCACTTGCTGATTGGTAGCCTTTTTAAAGTAGAACGCGCAGGTAATATTTTAATATCCTTCAACAACTACGCCGCTAAAGAAGCTATCCCCCTAGTAGAACAGTTCAATTCTACTTTTGCAATCGAGTTTACCCCCTCACCCTTGGAAACCAACAAGCTTGTCCAAGAGCGTTACAATATCCGACGTAATTTATTAATAAAATTTAGTAATGACACCATCGATCAATCAGCAGCTTTAACCAAAATCTTACAAGAACGTTTTGATGAAATGGTTACAGCGCAAACCTTACCAGGAAATCACACAACACCTCTAGGTCAAGACATTAAATGGCAAACTGGAACATCTTTCACCCCCTTTGACGCATTAGGGCAATGGTTCAAGCAAGAAGCATACCGCGACTTGAATCAGCTAAAAAGTTCCATTCTCTTGTGGGTAAATCCTCTTGCACCGCCATAATATTTTATGACATTAATTAAGTCATGAATTCGACGGTGAAATATAAGTGAGTTAGTAAGATATCTTTATTAATATTACTAACTCATTTAGCAACATATATTTTTATTTCCTATTTAGAAAACTATTAATGAGTGTTCAATACAATTTTATATGTTTCAAATACTAGTAATCGATGATGATTATTCTATAAAAATCCTCCTAAAAAGGATGTTAGAAAAACAGGGTTATGAAGTAGTTACTGCTAGTAGTGGCGAGGAAGGAATAGAAAAAGCGCTAGCTTGCCGTCCAGCACTAATTATTTGTGATTGGATCATGCCAGGATTGACAGGTTTGGAAGTCTGTCACCGGATTAAGGAAGATCCAAAATTTTTCACCACATTCTTTATTTTATTAACATCCTTAGATTCCGTTGCCGATTGCGTCAAAGGTCTAGATGCTGGTGCTGATGATTTTATTTCCAAACCTATCGAGCATAATGAATTACAAGCACGGGTAAGAGCAGGATTACGCCTCCATCAATTGAGTAGAGATTTGCAAGCTCAAAAGTTACTTTTAGAATCAGAAATGTCAGAAGCAGCAGAATATGTGCGATCGCTGCTACCTCTTTCGATGACTGAACCCTTCAATATAAATTTCCGATTCATTCCTTCGCGACAACTTGGCGGTGACTGTTTCGATTACTATTGGCTTGATGATGATTATCTGGCAATTTACTTACTCGATACTGCCGGACATGGACTTAAAGCGACTCTTCCCTCAGTTTCAGTGCTGAATCTACTGCGTTCTCGTGCGCTCAAAGGTCTGAATTACTATCAACCTAGTGATGTATTAAAGGCTTTGAATGATACTTTTCAGATGAATTATCAAAATGACAAATACTTTACGATTTGGTACGGAGTTTACAACCGAATTAATCGTAATTTAGTTTATGCTAGTGCTGGCCATCCACCAGCAGTTTTAGTAACTGGTGCATCGCCCAGAAAATCTGAAGTTAAACTCTTGAAAACCCCCGGTATGCCAGTTGGGATGTTTCCAGAAGCAAAATATGTTGATGAATTTTGCAATATTGAAGAATTCAGTAGTCTTTACATTTTTAGTGATGGCGCTTATGAAATCACTAAATCAGATGGCACTCTTTGGAGTTTGGACGCTTTTATTCAGTTACTTGTCAGCTTACAACATCCCGTTGATTGCCAACTCGATCGTGTACTGAGTTATTTAATCGCTTTGAACTCCAAAGATGCTTTTGATGATGATTTATCTATTTTGCAACTTCAGTTTGATTAATTACATATTGGAAACTAAAACCTGATTAAATGCGTCTTGGTTAGGAAAGATTTCAAATACTTTATCCATATTAGTCAGTTCAAATAATATTCTAACTTGCTCGTTAATTGAGCAAAGAACAAGCTTAGTATCTGCTGCTCGCAAGGTTTTAAAAGCTAATACTAAAGCTCCCAAACCGGAACTATCCATAAATGTTACATCTTTAAAATCAACTAACACAATCCTTGGACTACCTTCTAAAATATCAGTGATATTTTGTCGAAATTCTTGTGAAGTTGTGGCGTTTAAATTACCGTTGAGCTTAATAATTTTTACTTGTTCTCTCATAATTATGTCACGCTGATTTTTGTAAATGAGGGTCTGATTTCGCTATTATATACCCATCATAGAACATTTAAAAATGCTTGTAAAATAAAAAACTAAATTCAATATAGAGTAAGTATTGACAATTAATCTGGATAGATAAAGAATAATTATAAATAATTTGATATCTTTTTTATAGAATGAAAAAAAATATTTAGCTTGATTAAATATAGTTTTACTAGTAGTAAAAATTCCATTTTAAATAAAAAATTAAGTTAAGTCAGCACAAAAGAAATATGTATATTTAGATTTGAAAAAAGGTTAGGATAACCGATTATTAAGCTGTTCGATAATTTTAGTCTCTTTACATAGGTTTATTTTTAAAGCCGACTTACCTGTATCTCATTGATTTAGGGATATACTGAATCTACAAGCTGAAGTTACTGCTTTTCAGATTATTTCGCAAATATTTTTTTATTTATGTCCAATTACTTACATAATTGAAAGAATTTACCTCTGGACTACCATCTCAATACACTAAGAGGATGTTTGAAAAGTCCTTAGTGATGTATCAAATACTTTTAGATCCCCCTAAATCCCCCTTAAAAAGGGGGACTTTGATTCCGTTTCCCCCCTTTTAAGGGGAGCCAGCGCGGTCTTGGGGGTTTCCCCCATGAGCGACTGGCGTGGGTTAGGGGAGATCGATAAGTGCCTAATATCAGAGCCGACTACTTTTAAAACAACCCTTAAGGCTCTACCAGAAAGTTCTCTGAGGCGATCGCCTCAGCTACTCTAGTATTCCCAATATTTATAATTTCTCAACATCCAACACAAAAAGTAAAGAGTTATAAATTTATAACTCCTGACTCCTAACTCTTTCAAACAGGACTAACTTTGGCTCTGTGAAGCAGCTTCTCACCTTGAAGGTAGCCAGTGTAGCGCACCTTGACTGTTTCTCCAGGTTGTGAAGTTCCCTCCATCAGCTGGTGTAGCTGCGGATTATAAGGTAATTCTGCTCCCACAGGTGCGATCGCTTCTACTCCCCACGCTTGTAAAAGTTTTTCTAGGGGTTTCTGCACCAACGGGACTATTTTCACTGCTGCTAGCTGTGGATTCTCCTGCGCTTTCTGTGCTGCTGTTGGCCATTGCAGTAACAAAGACTCCAGCAATTGTAAAGTTGACTGCTGGAATTCTTGTACTAATATCTCTCGCTGCTGTTCTAGTTGAAGTTGCGATCGCTGGTACTCTTTTTTTAAATCTGCAATTTCTTGCAATAATTCCTGAATTGAGGCTGTTTTATCCTGTAACAACTCTCCGGTTGAAAAAGTTACGACTAATTCACTCAATGGCATCTGTAATATTAAGGAAAGCTTAAGCAGTACTTCTACCCGCATCTGCTCTAGTTTTCCTTGTCGTAACCGCAAAATTTGACGTTCTGAGACACCAGCAGCACGACTGAGCGCTTTAAAACTAGAAATATCTACCCGTTGCATTAAACCTTGCAACTTTTGGGTGAAATCAATATTGGGCATTTGGTACTAGGATGTATTTTCAAACTCGTTATATCTTAAAAAATAGGCGATCGCAGGTTAGTGTGTTGATCGGATGTAATTGATAAGGAATTTTGACTTACCCCGGAGGATAAAAAACGAACCGCAAAGGACACAAAGAACACAAATATAAGAGGATTTAAAAGGGTTTTTGCGTCAGTTACGTATATTTTTGCCAAATTGGGATATTCCCGTTTTTATGAAAAAAAACCCTGGGTATTATTCCAGGGTACATACACGTTTTTCAGGCATTAACAGGCTGAATAATAACTTTGTAAAATTGTTATTTCTACTATCTATAGAATGATACAAGTATTGAACGATATATGGTATGGTAATTTTTTATTGCTTATACCATTTATTTGTGAAGCTGCATTAAATTTCCTTTGCTTCTTATTTCTTTCTTTGCGCTCTTTGCGTCCTTTGCGGTTCGTTCCTCATATAGTTCGGCGCACCTTCATACAGAAATGGAATTAGTCTATCACTGGCTATCACCACTTGTTGCTTGTTGACGAAAGCTCGTAGTTTCTATAATAACTAACAGGACAACCCTTAGCAATGAATACAACTGCGGTATTAATATCTAGATTAATCACGTTTTATGTCAATCAAAAATCATAGCCCCAAGTATATATTGAAGTGATGTAACTCACCCACAATTGATTGTGCAATTAAATTAAATTAGAGCTAAAGAATAAATACATTTTGGTGCTGCTAATTAATTGTTAAAATAAGGGAGAGTCTATTATTTCAATGCTGAATATACCATGCTTAAATACCACATTATGCCATTCCTCATCATCCATATCGTTATAGTGTAGGTAGCCATCACGGAATGCACAAACACTTTTAGGTTCAAGAAGCAATAGTTCCCAAAACGCCTTGGCAATACGTTCATAAATCTCAGTTAATGAAGCATCTGGATAAAAACGCAGTCCAGCACGAAGGTTGTAATCTTCACAGATGAATGGGTATGCTGTCCAGTATCCATTTGAGCCTAGCTCACAAGCGATGAACATTTGCTCTATGAGTCCATACTTGTAGTCTGGAACAGACAAGCCGATCAAAATATTAGAACCAAATACGGCTGGAATTCTAGCCCGTACCCACACTGCATTAACTGATTCTCCAAATAGATCCTCACATCTCTGTAAAATACTTGGAGGTTGTCCCTCAATGTAGTCTGAAAGAGGAAACATTGGATCTTCTCCAACCCTCCGATATGAGATGATTTCTAGTTCGCTACCCAAGTCACCCAATAGCGCAATAAAAACAAACCCACCATTCTGGGCACATTGCCCAAGAATTTGATGAAACCATCCATGTTTGATAACAATGGAAACCATCAATCAAATCACTTCTTCAATATTAAGAATATTGTCATTATTTATACTAAATTACAAGTAAGTTGCAACGCTTGTTGAAGTAGACCTTGATATTCTTCATCCTCAACCCGATAAGCGCCAAACCTCTCCAAATGCGGATTCATCATTTGGGCATCAAAAAACACAAATTCCCTTTGGCGCAACCTTTCTACCAACTTTACCATCGCCACCTTTGAACCTTCGGGAATGTGGTAAAACATCGACTCGCCAATGAAAGCACCGCCAATGACAATTCCTAAAATTCCCCCAGCTAATTCGTCACCTTGCCAAGTTTCAAAACTAAAAGCATAACCATTCTGGTAAAGTTGCCAGTAAATCTTTTGCAATTCCGGTGAAATCCAAGTTGTTTCGCGGTTAGCACAACCAGCCACCACAGCTTGAAAGTCCCGATTAATCGCCACACTAAACCGCTCTTGATTCAAGACACGCTGCAAAGACTTGGGGTAGCGAAACCGTTCATCCAAAGGAATAAAAGTCCGATCGCGACTTCCGTACCAACTCAGGCGATCGCGCTCATCAGCCATGAGAAAATAGCCTTGTGCATAACCATCAACAATAGCGGCGATATCATATTGCATAAATAAATATAAAAAAACACTCTTAGAAACGCAATTTGATGCTATCACTCAACCTCAGCGTTCCTCTGCGTTTCCCTCCGCGTCCCTCTGCGTTTAATATAAATAAAGATGACTCAACCAATTCCACCCATTACCCTACCACCGCCCGAAAATCCGTTGCTCGAAGGTGAATGGTTACGAGAGCGTTTACAACGGTGGCTAGATACAGAATTTATCCCCGAAGCGGTAAACCAAAATATTGCTCAACGAGCCGCACAGATTTTTGTGCGTCAACGGATGGAAGGAGAAAACGACCTTGGTTCTCTGGTAATTGCCATTGTCACAGAGATGCAGTCCTATGATTTTTCCCATAGCTTCTATGGAGAGTTTGCGATCGCCAACGCCGTCAGCGATCTACTCTTAGAAAGTCTGGGAATTGATAAGTGTTGTGGTCAATAGGAGTTAGGAGTTAGGAGTTAGGAGTTAGGTTTGTCTTGATTCATAACTCATCACTCATAACTCATCACTCATAACTTTTTACCAGCTAGACTTAACAACTCCAGGCAATAGACCTTCATGCGCCCATTCTCGAAGCACGTTCCGAGACAACCCAAAATCGCGGTAAACACCTCTAGAACGACCAGTCAACCAGCAACGATTGCGGTGGCGGGTGGGCGCACTATTCCGGGGTAGCTGTTGAATCTTGCGGTGAATTTCCAACTTCTCCAAAGGAGATGCTGCACTTCTGAACTCATCCAAAAGGGCTTCTCGCTTGTCAGCATACTTTTCTATCAACCTGGTGCGCTTTTTCTCGCGCTCAATCATGCTCTTCTTTGCCATTATTCTCTAACTTCTTTAAAGACACCGTTCTCCATTCTACAGTTTCTCCATCAATTCTGGGGTTACTTGTGTCGTTTACCCTACAACCACCGGCTTATTCACAGTAGGGCATAAATCCGCAAGCTCGCAAGCAACACAGACGGGAGAGCGTGCTTTACAAATAGCACGACCATGATAAATCAACCCAATTGACCAATTTTCCCAATCAGGCTGCGGCAATAAACCCATTAAATCTTGCTCAATCCGAACGGGGTCTGTATGCTCAGTTAAACCCAAACGGTGAGTGAGACGCTTGACGTGAGTATCTACCGTTACGCCAGCATTAATGCCATAAGCATGAGCCAAAACTACATTTGCTGTTTTCCGCGCCACACCAGGAAGCTTTAACAAATGTTCCATTTGGTTTGGCACAACAGAGTCAAACTCGTTAACAATCATCCGACAGGCGGCTTGAATGTTTTTAGCTTTATTGTGATAAAACCCTGTGGAACGCACCAAGCTTTCTAATTCTACCAAGTCAGCGATCGCTAAACTCGCAGCATCAGGAAACTTACTAAATAAAGCTGGTGTAACTTTATTCACCCGCTCATCAGTACATTGAGCCGACAGAATCGTTGCCACCAGCAATTGTACTGGCGTTGAGTAATTCAAAGAGCAAGTAGCATCTGGATAAAGACGCTTCAAACGAGTTAAAATTTCTATCGCCCGTTGCTTTTCAGATAAAGATTTGCGGGTAACGCTCACTGGAATAATTTTTGTACCCACTCCAATTGGCTAGTTAATTGAGTAGTTTCTTTGACGATCAGAAAAATTCCTAAGCCTAAGAGTAACACCAAGCCAGTTTGCATTACACCTTCTTGAATCCGAGCCGGTACAGGCTTACCGCGCAAACCTTCAATCAGCAGAAAAGCCAATTGTCCGCCATCCAAGGCGGGTAAAGGCAAAATATTGATAATAGCTAAGTTTATGCTGATAATTGCCGCAAAAGACAACAGATTTACAGCATTATCCTCAGCTAATTTTGCACCAATTTTGACAATATTAACTGGGCCAGAAACTTGTCCAGCAGTTTGTTGAAAGTTGGTAATTAACTGACCAAAACCGCTTAGTGTGCCAACAAATAATTGTTGAAATCTGTTAGCAGCAAGACCGAAAATTTCAAAAGGACTATTAGGACGGCGATAAATTGCTGTAGCATTTGGACTAAGCGCTACCCCAACAACACCTTTGCCATCGGCTCCCAGTTTTGGTGTTAATTTGATGGATTGTTGTTGGTTTTCACGCTGGATTTTCAGTTCGATTTGCTGATTGGGATGAGTTTGAATTTCTTTGGTCAGCAAAGGAGTTGACTTATCAGAAGCTGGGAGTTCCTGACCGTTAACAGCCAGAATAATATCACCTTCCCGAATACCTGCTTGATAAGCAACAGATTCTTGATTAACAGGCTGGACAACGACACCAGCTTGATAGTTTAATTCCTTGGGAATGCCGACGATACCCAATTGTAGAACCAACACCAAATAGGCAAATATTAAATTTGCAATTACACCGGCACTGATGACAATCGCCCGGTCTAAAACTGGACGGTTACGCAGCAGATTTGGGTCATTGGGTGGAATATCGCTATCAGGGTCATCATCGGGAAAGCCCACAAAGCCACCCAAGGGAAAGGCGCGGACAGCATATTCGGTTTGTGAACCTTGGTACTTCAAAAGAACTGGGCCAAAACCCAAAGAAAAACGGTTAACGAGAATGCCTTGAGAACGGGCTGCAACAAAATGTCCCAACTCGTGTACCAAGATTAAAACAGCCAAGACTGCGATCGCTGCTAAAACTGACATAGAGTAAATTAGTGAAAATATTAAGCTATAGTTATCTCTATTCTAATTGGGCATTGGGAATGGGGCATGGGGCATAGCTCATTGGTAAAATACAAATGACCAATGACCAATGACAAATCACAATACTTCACGTCCCAAATAAGGTTGCAGCGCTTCCGGTATCCTCACCGTCCCATCAGGTTGCTGATAATTTTCCAAAATTGCTGCCATAGTCCGCCCCACAGCCAAACCCGAACCATTCAGGGTATGTACGAACTGAGTACCTTTTTTCCCCGCCTCTTTAAAGCGAATATCAGCCCGTCTTGCTTGGAAATCTATAGTATTGGAACAGCTGGAAATTTCGCGGTATTTGCCAGAAGAAGGCAACCAAACCTCTAAATCATAAGTTTTGGTAGAGGCAAATCCCAAATCCCCAGTACTTAAATTTACTACTCGGTAAGGCAACCGCAACGCCTGTAAAATTGCTTCTGCATTCCCCACCAATTTTTCCAGTTCATCAAAAGACGTACTAGGTTCGACAAATTTCACCATTTCCACCTTGTTAAACTGATGCAGGCGAATTAATCCCCGCATATCGCGCCCATAACTACCAGCTTCGCGGCGAAAACAGGGAGTAAAAGCACAGTGGTAAATAGGCAAATCTTCAGCAGCAAGAATTTCACCCCGGTAGAGATTTGTAACCGGAACTTCCGCAGTCGGAATCAACCACAAATCATCATCAGCGCATTTAAAGCTTTCTTCGGCAAACTTGGGCAACTGACCGGTCGCCGTCAAAGATTCGGTATTAACTAACAACGGCGGACTGACTTCCACATATCCAGCTTGAGTATGGAGAGTCAGCATAAATTGAATTAATGCCCTCTCCAATGCCGCACCAGCACCCACCAAAGCCACAAACCGACTTTGGGCAACTTTTACAGCCCGTTCAACATTGAGAATACCTAGCTTTTCGCCTATTTCCCAGTGAGGAATAATATTCGGATTTTTGGGAATGTACTCATCACCCCAACGGCGAACTTCTACATTATCTTCCTCATTTTTCCCAAGGGGTGTAGAGTCGCTTGGTAAATTGGGAAGCGCCAGTACAAGTTGAGCGATTTGAGCTTTGAGGTCTTTTTCCTGAGGTTCCAGTTCGCTCAATGTCGCTTTGACAGAGTTACCTTCATCCCGCAAAGCTTGAATTTCTGGGTCTTGAGGATTGCTCCCAGATTTAATCTTTTGCCCGACAATTTTACCGATTTCGTTGCTCCGAGCTTGGAGTTGACTGCGTGTCCCCTCTAGTTCTCGTTGTTGCCGATCTAACTGTAGAATCGGTTCAATGTCGTATTTTCCACTACGACTATTCAATCTTTCTTGAACTAATTGCGGATTTTCCCGTATTTGCTTGATATCCAGCACAGATTTTTCTCAGTTTTTAGCCTAAAATCTTCCTGTCAATACAGTTAACACATTAAGCATTTAGCATATAGTAATTTTGGTTTGCTGTGACTGGAAAAACAAAGTTTATTGCCAAAATCCAGTCTCAATCTCTTAATGAAGATTTTACCCTAGTATCACTGCCAGTACTAAGAAACCATATACTGCATTTAACCCAAGCATATTGGGTTAAGTATTAAATTATGATTAATTTCTTTTGACTCCTGAAGACTCAGCACTCAAAACTCATAACTAAGGTCGGTTAATGCGATTGAGTAGCCAAAGTGACGCTATAACCCCTGCAAAATGGGCTGATACGGTGTTGGTATTTGCCTGTACCACAAGCATATCTAGACCGCTAATAATGCGGGTAGGGTCAAAAAATTGCGTAGTTATCGCTTGGGGAGATATGGATCTTGCTACCAGTGTACCAACGATCGCCTGCGCCCCCAAAAGAGTCACCAGCGTTCCCCCTAAATTCACCCACAGCCCTAAGCGTAATACTTGCACTGTCTCGCTTTTCCGAGGGCGGTTACTGGGATTAGAAGATTCCAATTGCTTGCCAATTCTAGTGTAACGGTAAGCTAAATAAATACCTCCACCCAAAACAACCAGTCCACAAATTGCTAAAAATACGCCAAAACCAGTCCCAGGATTATTACTAGAACTACCAGTTCTTTGATTAAAGATGGCGAATAGCAACACAATTATGCTAGAAACAACGCCTAGTACTAGCTGAATCCAGAAGCTAATCCAACCTGTAAGGCGAAAGGTTTGGGCAATTGCCCGCAAAGAAGATGAAGATGATGGAGCATCGGGAGTCTGTGACATAATGATCGCCAATGTGCTGGGGACGCTTTTAAAGGATACAAAGATATAGGGATATGGAGAACTTTGTTCAGAGGTATCGCACTTCGCGTCTCTAGCCTCCTAGTCTTTGCATCCTATTTGATAAATTTACTATCACATTTATCTAATAGGACAAGAGATTCTCTTGTCCAGCAAATCAGTAATGCTTACTACTTAAGTATGTTCGCGACCGTAGCAGCTTTAAACCCGACATATCCCTTAGCTTAAGTTTTTCGGATTTGCATGGGGAAAATCACTGTAAAACAAAGTGTTTATTAAGTTTTACAGACAAAATTGCATTTTACCTGTAAAATTTCTTCGATGGCATTTTATTGCTTAAGCAGTTCTAACTAGCTCGGCATCACTTAACACCAAGACAGTCAGAAAACCCACGCCTTTAGGTGGGGGCTTGGCACTTGCCGTAATCTGACCAAACTAAGTAACTTTGCCACTCTCTGTTCACTCCTCACCACACTCTATCGAGCTTGGGTAAGGGGAAATTTCCTGTATCCCTAAAACTCGCAAACTCGTCCCACAACTTCACAGATGTGGGTAATCATTTTGTGTTTACGCAATGGATATCTAGTCTAAGTAGCATTATATAGGTTACTCACTTAGCAGTAGCACTGTATACTGACTACAAGGATTGTAGACCTCACCCTAAGGCATTTTTTTAGCCATTCACTAACCATGAAACTAGAGGATATATATCAATTCTTTGAGAGTCCTCCGCCAACTTACCTTTGTCAGGAAGTAGCAGTTTGTTACATACTGTCTGTTTTGTTACAAGGTGAATCCTACGGAACCGAGTTGATTGAGCAATTAGAAACTGAATATCCAACCTATCGGCTTTCGGATACCGTACTTTATAGTGCAATCAAATTTCTGGAAGACGAAAAGGCAATCACTGGATATTGGAAGAAACTGGAAGGACGAGGACGGCCCAGACGGATGTACCAAGTTTCTCCAGAATGGCAAGTTCAAGCGCAGGATTTAGCTTTTCAATGGCTTAACTACATCAACAGGAGGACAAAGTAACGAATAATTGATAATGGATAGGTCTCCTCCAGTCGAACACTAACAATAAGTTATGGATACTGCTATTCTGCCATCTACGTTCCTGCTAACCTTGTTGTTATCGGTTGGGCTGTTTTTCTTTATTCGTGCCTCGACTAAAGACCGCATACAAACAGTGCAACTGGTATCCGAGCAAGATGAAGCTGCTTTAATGTCTCAATTAAAAGAGTATTTTCGCTCCCGGTCTTACCGAGTGGCAGCGCTAGACCGAGAACAAAATAAAGTGACTTTTGAAGGTAATGTTCGCCCCAGTTGGTTCTTAGCTATATTTTTAACCATGCTGGCAGCGACTGGGATTGTTTGTCTATCGCTAGTCGTATACCTGCTTTTTCCTAACCTCAGTACCCTTGTTCTGGCTCTGGTACTGCTGTCACCTTTAAGTGGTCTATTTTATTGGAAAAAATCTGGAAGACTTGAGAAGGTATCACTCAAAGTAGAAACAACTAAGAGCGAACAAACCTCCTCAAGCAAGATAACTGTAGTTGCCCATCGAGATGAACTCAGCGAGTTACAGAGGACACTACAGCTTAAGGCTGATGGATAATTGTTGTTTTTTTTAAATGTGATATGCAGACTTCTGACCCGATCTAATCTTTAGATAATGAAAAGTAGGAAGGAGGAAATCAAGACTTCTACTTTGTCAATTTTCCCCACGACATAAGTTGTGGGGAAAAATTTAAATTCATTAACTTAAATTCGTTGACAGAGCTTGGTTAACAATTTACGGCATTAGAGCGCAACTTCACTAGCGCTTTTGGAGGCGCTTGGCTCTATACCCACTCCCTTCTGTATCATGACATTAGTATCAACCCATGCAATCTTGCTTGGTTTGAGACTAGTTGATTTTCCAATTACCTAGATTAGCCTTAAAAAGCAAATCAGCTCCAAACTAAAAAAAAATTAAATTTTGCATAAACTTAGCAATTTTGCTAGTTAATGATAGTCAGGAGCCACATCCAATCCGTCAGATGGTTGTCTATGCTTTACCGACTAGCTAAGGCAAGAGTTTCTTGACTTGGCGAAGGTTCTAATACCCTCAAGCTAGGAAACAAGAAATGGTTTTCCTCTACGTATTGAGCACCAAACAGTCCCTTTTCTGCCCAGAAATAACGATCTGTAGTGTGTTCATTTCGCTTTACGAGTAGCAACGCCGGTGGCAAAATCCCTTCAGCTTGAATGAATCTTCTCGCTGCGGTCACAGGTTTTTCTTCGCCACTCTCGATGCTATATTGAGGCACGTGCTCCAGAATCCGCCGTCCTTCTTGACGACGGCGACTTTTCCTTTTGCGTCTCCTTGCCAATCTATTGTCCTCCTCTTTCAAGCTATAGATTGTAGTGTTAGCTACAAAATCCGTCGTCATTATATAAGTTCTAGTTCAAAATATCAATAGTTTTTAACCTTTTAATGCAAGAAAGTTAACATCTTTGAAAATAGAGAAAACAAAATTACCTAAGGATATAATCCCTTGGTACAAAGAAACCATCACTGAGAAGATTTTAGTTAAGCTTTATCAAATGAGTGAGGTAAAAATTAAGTATCCTCTCTTATCATCATGCCTCAAAATCTGTAATCTTGAGCAAGAGCTAAAAAATGTTAATGTCTGCCAGTTCCGATTTTATTGCTCTGTGTCGAGAGCAAATAGCGCTGCTAACCCAAGGGCTGGGAGCAACTTTAAGTATTGTGTACCTGACACAAGAATTGGTAGAGACTCCTTCTGGTGAGGCCAAACTGATTCCAGTGGTAATTTACCCGGAAACAGCATTATTACCGCCAGGAGAAGAGAGTGCTGAGACAAAAGTACACAAGCAACTTCAAGTTGGAAATGTGTTTATATTACCCAACGATCGCAGAAGGTTATTGACAGCAGGATCGGAATCTCCAACCTCATCACAGGAGTCTGAGGCATCTCAACCCCATCTAAAAGAGGAATACCTCTTTAGTGGCAACCAAATTGTTTTACCTCTGGTCTATGAGGGTGTGATGATGGGGTTACTGGTGACGGGTAGGCAAGATCGGGCATGGAATGAACATGAAGAAAGTCAGATTCAACGAATAGCCCAAACATTAGCGATCGCTTGTATCTTAGATCAACGGCGGGCATGGTTTGAGGATCAATTGCGCGAACAACAAATTCTCCAAGAAAAACAGAGGGATTTGCTGGATAATCTATTGCATCAGTTTCGTAACCCATTAACAGCGTTGCGGACTTTTGGTAAACTGCTGTTGAAGAGACTCCGACCGGGAGACACCAACCGGGATGTGGCAAATAGTATCGTGCGGGAAAGCGATCGCCTCCAAGAATTACTGCAACAATTCGATCAAGTAATTGACTTGACAGAGGAAGATTTAGCACCGCTACATCTACCCGAACATGAAGTATTTGTGGAAGCAACTATCCAAAAATCCGCTAAACCGCCGTTATTATTGCCAGGAACGGGAGATAAAGCCGTTGACTGCTCGTTAGCAGATATATTAGAACCATTATTAATATCAGCTAAAGCGATCGCCCAAGAGCGAAAGCTAAAAATAATAACTGAAATTCAACAGAATTCACCCTTAGTACGCGCCAACATCAAAGCATTACGAGAGGTTTTAACTAACATCATCGATAATGCCTTGAAATACACTCCCACTGGGGGCAAAATTTTGATTCAGGCGGGGCAAGAAAAAGCTAATTTTCAAGGAATTATCATCAGTGACAACGGGCCTGGTATTCCACCCGAAGATTTAGAACATCTTGGAGAACGGCATTATCGGGGTGTACAAGCGCAAACAGAAATCCCTGGCACAGGTTTAGGGTTAGCGATCGCTAAACAATTAATAGAGCAAATGCAGGGCGAAATCGAGGTTTTCAGCCCTGCTATCAACTCTAAATTAACTTCACCCAATGCACCGGGGACTACGTTTATTATTTGGTTGCCGGAAGTTCAAAATTAGTCATTTGTCCTTTGTACTTTGTAAATACTAATGACTAATGACTAATGACTAATGACCAATGACCAATGACTATCTTAGTGAAACCAACAAGTTTTGATTGATTGTCATTTGTAAATCGGTATTTGGGTCAATTGCCACTAAATCAACACTATTCTTACCGAAGAACAGACCAACCAACGCACCGATACCAGCGCCACCCAAGACTTCTTCTGTGGCGATCGCGCGATCGCCAGTTACAGCAGATACCGCAGTCGCTGCACCTGCGCCTAATACAGTATTCTTGATAATTGAACCAATACTAGTACCCTTCTTCACGGTTTCAGTTTTGGTAATCACTTCAGAAGTAGCGTTAAGTTGATACTCTTGACCACTGGTCAAAACCAATTTTTCAGCAACGAATTGAGAACCGCCTGTAGCAGGTTTGAGTTGACCAATAACTTGACTACCAGCCGGAATCACTACAGATCCGTCTTGTGTCACCACATTTTGGGATACTGTCAATGTTAAAGGCGCTGTTTCATCCTTTGTAACCAGAATTTTTTCTGCCTTGTCATACTTCACAGGAATAGCAGTCCCTTGAGGAATTGTGACTGATACAGGTGTTGGAGTAGTAGACCCGACAGCCACGACATAAGGCGAGTTAATTGCTGAAGCTTGGTTAGAACTAACCAATGCTTGGTAGATAAAAGCTGCTACCTGAGCGCGAGTGGCGGTTGCAGTTGGATTCAGGAACTTCACATTAGGATAGTTCACAACAATTTGCTTTTCAGTTGCGGCTGCGATCGGGCTACGGGCATAGCTAGCGATGTTAGAGGCATCGTTGAAGTATTGCAGAGTACTTTCGGTATTGCCACTGGGACTATATTCCAGACCATTAGCCAGGGAAACTAAAACCTGCTGGCGGGGAATAGCTTGGTTAGGCTCAAAACGATTACCGGGATATCCAGATAAGAAACCAATGGTATAGGCTTGCTGAATGGCACTCGATGCCCAATAGTTGCTGGGAACATCAGCGAAATTGATTGGCGATCGCTGCTGTGATTTTTGGAAAGCTTTGTTGACCATAGCGGCAAATTGAGCGCGTGTCACTGCTTCTTCGGGGCGGAAGCTACCATCAGGAAATCCGGCAATTACACCTCGCTGTGACAATTGTTGAATAAATTGTGATGCCCAATAGTTAGATGAAACATCAGAAAAAGTGGTTTGAGCTAAAGATGGTGAAGCGGTAATCAAAGGCGCTACAGTGCCGACTGTGATGCTCAAAGCCATGAGTGCAGCTGTTCCAGATTGCAAACGATTTAAAGTAAACATTAATTTTTAACTCCAGGTGTAATTATTTTTTTACTGTTAATTAATTAGACAATTACTAATATCTTTGGTTCCCAAATTTTTCTGTTTTTTGTAAAAACCATTACTTTAGTAATACAGTCATTTTTCCCAAATCTATGTCAAATGAAGCAGACAATAGGAGTAGTGTAATTACCCTATTAGCTGTCAGCCTAATTAAAGCAGTATTCCAAGAAAGATTGATACTGATTAAGACGATATAAAGGTATAATAGTTGCTGGCAAATTAATTTTTAGGATAAAAAATGAATGCGATCGCACACTATAGTTAAAGTGGCGATCGCATATCAGGGATGATTAAAGTTACGACGTGAATCCAGTTAAACCTAGTAGCAGCCACGACATCAGGCAGTTAATTGCTAAGGTTTAGACACTACATAGGGCGAGTTAATTGCTGGCGCTTGGCTAGAACTAACCAATGCTTGGTAGATAAAAGCTGCTACCTGGGCGCGAGTAGCCGTTGCACTTGGATTCAGAGACTTTACATTAGGATAATTTACAACGATTTGCTTTTCAGTTGCAGCTGCGATCGGGCTACGGGCGTAGCTAGCGATGTTAGAGGCATCGTTGAAATATTTCAGAGTGCTTTCGGTATTACCACCAGAAGTAAATTTCAGACCGTTAGCGAGGGAAACTAAAACCTGCTGGCGGGGAATAGCTTGGTTAGGCTGAAAGCGATTACCGGGATATCCAGATAAGAAACCAATGGTATAGGCTTGCTGAATGGCACTGGATGCCCAGTAGTTGCTGGGAACGTCAGCAAAATTGATCGCCTGTCGTTGCTGTGATTTTGGGAAAGCTTTGTCGATCATAGCGGCAAATTGAGCGCGTGTGACCGATTCTTCAGGGCGGAAGCTACCATCAGGAAATCCGGCAATTACACCTCGTTGTGACAATTGTTGAATAAATTGTGCCGCCCAATAGTTAGATGAAACATCAGAAAAAGCAGTTTGAGCTAAAGATAGCGGAGAGCATCCCACTTGGATGGGTTTCCCTTGCAGGCTATAAGTCACCAAGTCACATACAAAACCTGCCGACTTAGACTCTACATAAGTCCGCTTTGGCGGATTTTGTTTATCTAGCTGCGATTTCCAATTATCAGATATTTTTTCAAGAGTGGGATGCTTACTCAAAAACTCTGAGTCTGCAACAATATCGTGAGGCCCTTTAACACTTATCTTAGAAGTATTGAGATAGATATTATAATCGTAAATAACGTTTTGATTTTTCGTGTTATTATTAACATCTTTGCCGGGGAAAGCATACAAAATGTTATTTAGAATTTTGACATCAGATGATGAATAAGCAAATATTTGCCCACCTTTAATTTCTGGACTTTGATTATTTAAAACAGCCGTGTTATTTACAATATCAACACGATCGCTTGAAAATGCATGAATACCTGAGCCACCATTATTAAATGTAAGATTGTTTTTAACTAAAGTCCGTCCTGTATATGCAGCCAATTTCGAGTTACTCCGATCGTTTCTAAAAGTATCGAGAATAATGCCATTACCATCTGTGATCTTTCCGACTGCAATCCAAGGAATATACATGCGATTGTTGTAAGTTTTGTTGTTGGTAATAAATATCTTGTATCCCTGGTTTTTGTCAAAATTCCAACTATTCAACATTGAAATACCACTAGAAGCATAAACACCATACCAGGCATTATTGAACACCACATTATTATCTACTGTCACATAGTCTGATTGAATCGCTGAAATCCCTGCTCCTCCACAGTCATGAACTTTATTGTTCAGAATACGGATGTGATGAACATGACCGCTGGTTCGTCCGTCAATGTTGATGCAGTTTCCATTCGTCAGTGGGTTTAGTTTGTTAGTCTTCTGACTCATCGCATAATCAAGGGTTATGTTGGCATTGTTCCCGACAACCTCCAACCCATTGATCTCGATATATGAAGCTCCATTTGAAATTACAATCCCGTTCCATGTATTGTGCTGAATTTTTGGGAAATGTCCAGGATATGCTTTATACCTAATCCATGCATTTGCAGTTCCAGAACGTTTAATACTTACTACACTTCCAGTATTGGGTATATTTGTGTATACCCCGTTCATAATCAATACTGTATCACCAGGGTTGGTAAGGTCTGCTGCCTTTTGAATTGTTTTAAATGCGGATGAAGTAGAAAGTCCGCTATTCTTGTCGTTTCCAGTACCACTAACGTAGTATGTTTTCGGTGTTGAATTCGCACTAATTAGCTCGCGGCTAGATAGGCTCATTTCCTTGTTAGTGGATATCTGACGGACGTTTTCAACTAAAGATGCTTTTATCTTTTCTCCCTGAGCCAAAAGACTTAACACCACGGGAATTGCAAGATATGTGCTTAAACTAAAACCTTGAATCGCCACAAGAAAAGGCTCCTTTATCACTACTACTTAACAAAAAGTATCAGGATATTACGTAATTTTGAATACTCTTTTAGATAGAGAATAAAATAAAGCCGATTTTATTAGCTGTTTTGATAGCTTAATTCAATAAGTATCGATACTGATTAAGACGATATAGAGGTATAGTAGTTGCTGTTAAATAATTTTTTTTAGGTCTAAAAATGAATGCGATCGCACACTATATTTAAAGTGGCGATCGCATATCAGGGATGATTAAACTCACGACTTGAATAGAGTTAAATCTAGTAGCGGGATTGTAGTACTAAATTCAAATTAGAATTCAGTGTGAGCCTTAAATCTTGTGCGGGTCTGATGACAAATGCATTTACTTCTTTTTTCCGCAACAGGACACTCGCACCCGCACCCGCAGCTGCACCAAGAACAGGTTTTAAGTCGTCAATTCTGTTGTTACCAGTAATTAGTGAACCTAAAAGACCAGCACCTCCACCAATAGCTGCGTCAGTTAAAACTTGACTAGTGCTAGGCCCCTGTGAAACTCTTTGAGTTGTGGTATATGTCCGAGAACTTGCATTAATCGACTGGCGCTGACCATTAGAAAATTCTAATTCCTGAGCGACAAACCGCACGCCTTTTCCTTGGTTATCATCTGTATTTCTTGAATAATTATCTAAGTCAACAGATTCTAGCCGTCCATTTACTTTAGTACCAGCAGGAATTAAGACATTTCTATTTTTGTCGATAATGTCATTGGCTATTCTCAAGGTTATAGATTTACTTTCCCCAGGAGCAATAGTAATTGTCTCTTTATCGTAGGTGACAGGAAAATTTACCCCAGAAGGGATGGTAACGTTTCCATATTGACTAGTTCTGTTGTATTGTGCATTCGCAGGAGCAAAGCTGAATAGAGGGCTAATGACGCTTGTGGTAACGGCGATTGCCATAAGTGCAACAGTTCCAGATTTCCATTGATGTAGGCGAGTCATAAGAGGGTTTTCCTTTGTGTGTGATATGTGTAATGACGGTGATTTACTGAGTTTGTTTCTGACTGTTTTTGAACCTGTCTATAAGCGTATTCCGAAGATAAAAGTACTTATTATGATGGGAGTCTGCGCGAGCGCAATTGCTCCTCATAACTTGTATCCTGCTTAATGTGCGTCACTAAAACCAGAGGCAAGACATTTATGCGACGTAAATGGGGATCGTTTTGTTCCCAAATGCTGTTTTATTACTTATGTCCACATATCTAAGCCATTGAATAGAGGCGAATGGGCTAACTGCGAACTCTTATTTCTATTCTAGATTGATTTGCCAGGACTTGGAAAATATTTTCGCTTTCTTAACAAATAATTCACTATCTGTTATATGTGTATTTAAGATTGCTGCTGACTGGTACGAATAGTTCCGACTTAAGCATTTTGTAATTCCGTTTTAGCTAAACATTGATGTCGAAATGCATTCATCAAAACGTAAGCTATAGAAGAGAACCACAAACGTAATTGATTTCCTGCAAATGTGTGCGTACTGGTTCTATCGCTAAAAAGTTCAAGTTATTACTCCTTAAAGCGATTTTCCATCTCACCTCGTTTACAGTATTTTTGCGTGTAGAGTTGAGCAGGAGGTACTTTCTTGGTAGTCATTGAAGTAACAACAAAACGAATATTAGTTCCCTTCGCTTCATACTCAACTTTAGAAACAACACGACGACTACGACTCCAAGATTCACGAGTTTGGTAGTCTAAACACTTATACCAATTTTAATTAAAAAAGGTCAAAGAGCGATGTCTGGCGACAAGCCCTACGCGTCTACAGATGTTTGCAGTTATGATGACTAATAAGGAATAGCTTTTGCTTTATCGGATTTAGGAAGCCTTAGATGTTGCACAAACAGTTTATTTATTGCTGGCAAAAATTGTTACTTCCCATCTTGAGCCGTGCAGTGCTAACAATTTGCCTCACAACAGGAGTGTTGGGGATCTTGGGAAGCACTGCTTCTATGAGTAATGCTCAACTAGTAAGTACCACTAAGCACATCCAGGATAAACAGATACCATCAAAACCAATAGCGCTAAATGCCACTGTCTATCACAGTCCCGATTGTAACTGTTGTGGCGGGTGGATTGACCACTTAAAGACACAAGGTTTTCAAATTACAGATTTTCCCACGCCTGACATTGAAAAAGTTAAACAAAAGTACAACGTGCCGGATAACTTATCATCTTGCCACACAGCAATTGTTAATGGATATGTCATCGAAGGACACGTCCCAGCAAACGATATTAAACGTCTGCTTCAAGAAAAGCCAAATGTTGCTGGTTTATCTGTCCCCCAAATGCCTGTAGGCACTCCTGGGATGGAGATAGGAAATCAAAAAGATCCGTTTACTGTGTTTACCTTCGATCGCAATAACTCGGTTGCAGTATTCAATAAGTACCCATCCTCTTGAGATATTCAGAGGATATTTTAAAAGTGGGTTTTCTAATCTATTTTGACGATTAGAAATTACCTAATGCTTTTAAAACATCCTCACACTATCTAAGTCAGTGATGAGATATCTTACTAGTTATAACCATTTTTGAGCAACTGCGACAAATGACTAAACCATCTCCCAAACCAGAAGTGAGATGTTAGAGTTGAAATATTTTGAGAAAGAAGCTCAATCGCATGGTTACAATCTTGCAGATTTGCATCAAGTCCCATTGCGTGATAAATTTCGCGGGCATTGCAAAAGGCTTGCATCGCTTCTGATTTTCGATTAATTTTTTCTAACACCAAACCTAAATTAAACCAGGCGTTTGCTTCTGCATTTTGGTCATCAAGATTCCTTCTGATTTCTAATGAATACTGATGAAATTCAACCGATCTTTGATACTTTCCTAGAGCTTTATAAGCATTACCCAACCCACTTAAGGCCATGCCTTCGCCATTGCGATCGCTAATTAATCTTGCTAGTTCTAACCATTGCTGGTAAAACTCAATTGCCAGTTGGTACTGCCCCAATGATTCATAAGTATTTCCCAAACTTCCCAGGCAAATGCATTCCCCAGTCCAATCGCCTATTTTCTTCGTTATACTCAACCATTGCTGATAAAACTCAATAGCCCGATCGTATTTGCCCAGGTATTCATAAGTATTGCCCAAACTTCCCAAACAAATACCTTCCCCAGTGCGATCGCCTATTTTCCTGGTGATCCTCAACCACTGGTGATAAAATTCGATCCCTCGCTGGTATTTTCCCAGTGATTGGTGTGCGTTGCCCAACCCAGACAAAGACTTGGCTTCCCCAGTGCGATCGCCTATTTCTCTAGCTATATCCAACCACTGCTGATAAAACTCAATTGCTAGGTGGTATTCCCCAATTGAATGATAAGCATTGCCCAAACTTGCTAAACAAATGACTTCCCCGTTGCGATCGCCTATTTCTCTGGCTTTGTGCAAGCACCGCTTTTCAAACTCAATGGACTCGATGTTATTTAGGCTCCCTGTTCCAATTACTTGTGTCATTCTCTATAGAAAACGAAATTTTTGCTTGATAGGCTGTTGATTATACAATTTTCTGTACTTACAGCACAGAATAACAGAACTTATAGGCACAAGTTCTGTCAAAATCTAGAAATCGTTCTTCAATATTAAACTTTCTTTTATACACAGTGTTCGCTGTGTATAAAAGGCTTTTATTTATATTGGTAACAAGCGCACAAATATAGTATACTAATCAATTTCGCTTTTTAAAAAAATATAAGAAAAACCAATCAATCAGCAGCTGCATAATCGGGTAATGCGTTGAGTTGTAAATTAACAGCACTGAGATAATTTTGGTCGTTTAAAAGTTGTGATGGCAATTTATCTGCGTTAACAGCAGCCTTCACCAAATCTTTTGCTATAATATTTCTGTTCTGAGTTTCAAATACTAGTGTTTCTCCACTAGGAATACCGTGCTGCTTTAGACCTCCTTGATAAGCAAAAGTAACTAGATTGAACGGCTGAAAGTAATTAACATAAGTAGAGTTACTAGGTAAATTGTTAGAGTTAATAGCGATTGTTTCACTACTATTGTTAGTAGCTACTTGAGCTACAGCGATTCCAGGTACAAGAGTAATAGAAGCAAAAATAAGTGCAGAATTTATTAAATTAGTGAGTTTCATAAGCTTATTCTTAGGTAATATGCGATCGGTCTTCTTTAGTAATAGAGTCCTCTTTATTATTAATCTCAGCTTCCTTCAGTCAGGTCATCCGATCGGTTGATATATGACTCACCCAAAAAGGTGAGCGAATTGAGTGATAAAAAGTCCGTTAAATCCAGACACATTACAGAGTGATTGAAATTTTCTAGTACTTAACTGAGGCAAATTGAAAATTTATGCAATTTTTCAATTTCCGTCTTGAGTTTTCCAAGTATTACAGCAATTATTCAGCATTAAATAGTACATGAATACCAGCAAGACTGTGGTATTTTGAACAGATAAAATTATTTGTGTGAAGAATACTTTAGATTATAATACGGTCAACCCTAAGTATTACCGTTGATTAATTCAAACCAAGGCTCAAATAGTATTATTATCAGGAAAGGCAGAGGGCAGGAGGCTCAGTTGGCAGAAGGGAATTCTGACTCGTGTCGACAGAGAGTGACCGTTCGCGCAGCGTCTCGCAGAGAAGCGAACTTGGGTTTAAGACCCCCACCAAATTTTCTTGTTTTGTGGACTCAATTAAGTACGGTGTTGAATCCCTTTCTAAATTGAACCTTCTGCCTTCTGCCCTCTGCCTCCTGCCTTCTTCAACAGTTTGTATAATTGGAAACTCAAATAACTGCTGATGTCTGAACAATATCGTTTTGAAACCCTGCAAGTTCATGCTGGACAAGAGCCGGCCCCCGGAACTAATGCTCGTGCAGTACCTATTTACCAAACGACTTCCTACGTTTTTGACGACACCGAACACGGAGCGCGGTTATTTGCTCTCCAGGAATTTGGTAATATTTACACCCGAATCATGAACCCGACGACGGATGTATTTGAAAAGCGGATTGCTGCTCTAGAAGGGGGTGTAGCAGCATTAGCAACTGCTAGTGGTCAGGCGGCGCAATTTTTGGCAATCAGTACGATCGCTCAGGCTGGAGATAATATCGTTTCCACTAGTTTTTTGTATGGGGGAACATATAACCAGTTTAAAGTATCCTTACCACGTTTAGGTATTAACGTCAAGTTTGTTGAGGGAGATCGTCCAGAAAGTTTCCGTCAGGCGATCGACGATCGCACCAAAGCACTATACGTTGAAACCATTGGTAATCCTCAATTCAACATTCCCGACTTTGCCGCTTTAGCTGACATTGCCCACGAAAACGGCATCCCTTTAATTGTGGATAATACCTTCGGTGCTGGTGGGTATCTAGCTCGACCAATTGAATATGGTGCAGACATTGTAGTAGAATCTGCAACTAAATGGATTGGTGGGCATGGTACTTCCATCGGTGGCGTAATAGTCGATTCGGGTAAATTTGACTGGGGTAACGGCAAATTCCCCCTATTTACTGAGCCTTCCCCCGGTTATCACGATTTGAATTTCCAAGAAGTGTTTGGGACTGGTGGTTCCTTTGGCAACATTGCTTTTATTATCCGCGCCAGAGTCGAGGGGTTACGGGATTTTGGCCCGTGTTTGAGTCCATTTAACGCCTTTCTTTTACTGCAAGGATTAGAGACTCTCTCTTTGCGCGTAGATCGGCATGTGAGCAATGCCCTAGAATTGGCTAGGTGGTTAGAGCAGCAAGAGCAAGTATTATGGGTTAATTATCCGGGACTTCCCAATCACCCCTATCATGAACGAGCGAAAAAATATCTCCGGCATGGCTTTGGGGGAGTTTTAAACTTTGGCATTAAAGGTGGATTGGTGACAGGTAAAGCCTTTATTAATCGTCTAAAGTTGGCGAGTCATTTAGCAAATGTTGGTGATGCTAAAACCCTCGTCATTCATCCCGCTTCCACAACCCATCAACAACTAAGTGATGATGAACAGCTTTCGGCAGGTGTGACATCCGATTTGGTGCGGGTATCAGTGGGAATTGAACATATCGATGATATTAAAGAGGATTTTGAGCAGGCATTTCGGCAAGTTAGGAGTTAGTTATATGGGCATTGGATAATAGTTATTCTTCCTCTGCTTCCTCATCCCCCCACTCCCAGATATGATCTACCCAAACTTTATCTCAGCGCAAACCCAGTTTTACCAGCTTACAGTGCCATTTAAACTTGAATGCGGCGAAGTATTAATTGGGGTTCAAGTTGCTTATCGCACCTGGGGACAGTTAAATGCTCAAGGTGATAATGGGGTAGTAATTTGTCATGCCTTAACTGGTACGGGTGACGCTGATGATTGGTGGAAACCTTTGTTTGGTTCAGGGAAAGCCTTCAATCCAGAACGCGATTTTATTGTGTGCAGCAACATATTGGGAAGTTGTTACGGTACAACTGGGCCAACTACTATCAACCCAACAACGGGAAAGCCTTATGGAGTATCCTTCCCTAAGATTACAATCCGAGATATGGTTCACCTGCAAGCTGCACTACTAGAATATCTGGGCGTTCAATCTCTGCGGTTTATAATTGGCGGTTCACTCGGTGGGATGCAAGCACTGGAGTGGGCGTTATTATATCCAGAAAAGGTGAAAGGTATTGCACCCATTGCTGTTTCTGGCAGACATTCGCCTTGGTGTATTGGATTAAGTGAAGCCCAAAGACAGGCAATTTATGCCGATCCAAATTGGCAAGGAGGAAACTACACGCTGGATGCACCCCCAAACCAAGGACTAGCTGTGGCGAGGATGATGGCGATGTCTACTTACCGTTCTTGGGATAGTTTTGCAATCCGCTTTGGGCGGCAGTATGATGTATCTGGGGAGTTTGCTATCGCGAGTTACTTACAGCATCAGGGTCAAAAGCTGACAGAACGATTTGATGCCAACACTTACATCACTCTCACCCACGCAATGGATCGTCACGATGTTGCACGCGATCGCCCAAGTCCTAATTTATCAGATTATGAATCTGTTCTGCGAAGCATCCAGCAACCGACTATAGTTGTTGCTATTGATTCTGACATCCTTTATCCTCCAGTAGAACAACAAGAACTAGCAAATTTAATTCCTAATGCTCAACTGGCGTGGCTAAAGTCAACCCACGGACATGATGCGTTTTTAATTGACATGGCTGCATTGAATGAAATACTAATCTGTTTTCGGCAAGGTTTAGATTTATCAGCTTCTTAACTCGACAGGTTGAGAAGAAAACTTGGCGTTCTGAGTTCTGAGGTGGAATGATGAAGCTAAAAAGGCGATCGCAGTATCAGAGATATCATCCGACTTTTCTCGCGAGAGGAGATTGACACCATCACTCATACCACAATTGCATAAAGCTTATGCAGCCTAAGTTTGAACTATAGAAGCAATGGTGGGTTTATCTAGTAGAGAAGCGATCGCAGTTCCGTATGAGCGATCGCCATAATCAATCCCTAACCACAGGAATTGATTATGAGTATTATATGTGTCGGCATACTTTAACGATTGCAGTGCTAGCCCCCTCACCCCAACACTCTTAATACGTAAAAAGCAAGTAATTGATCTACTTAGCATAAGTGAACAATCACCTCTCAACGTCAACTTCTAAATAACTGACCTCTCTACTGAACAACTAGCTGAAGCTCAAATCACCAAATATGTCCCCATTGGTCGCCCCAAAAGCTTCGATATCTTCATTGACAGAGAATATCTTCAATCGGGATACCAGATGAAAATATTTTGTTATTTTGACACAATATTGACACAATAATAACATATCTAAAAAGTGAACAGTAAATTATAGTTTTAAATATTCAGCATAGTTTCTGTCTAATAACTATGCTACTTATAAACCTAATTTTTCTTAATCGAGTATTAACCAAAGGAGTACCATTACATAGCTTTTTGTCATCAAGTATTTTTCAACAGTTAATACTTGACTAAATAACTAAAAAATCAATGTGAGGTAACAATGAAAATTTTTAACTTCTATAAAATTAGTTTGGCTTCAGTGTTGCTAGCTACCCCTTTATGTATTTTTTGTCTAAAAACACTTGCAAACGCTCCAACTCCTCAAAAGCCAGGAGTTATTATTAATAGTGGTTCTACCAATGCTTGCGGCTATAGAATTCGCGTATTTCCGTCAGGGAAGGCAACTTACACTGTTTGCAACCGGAAAGGTGCAGGTGAAATTAAAGTGAACACAGCCACTAAATTTTTCAATGATATTTCAGTAGCTCAACCACTGTCAAAATTACCAAGGATCTCATGTGCGAAATCTGTTTCGTTCGGGACATCGACTGAAATCAAGTATCAAAGACAAAAATCTCCAGATATTAGCTGTCCCAGCAATGATCCTAAAGTGACAAATCTGTATAATGATGCCGAAAGCATTCAAAAAGAATTGAACTTCTCAACTTCTAAAAATTAATAGTCAAAACCAAACCTGATAGATGATTCGTGTTAGCACGGAGAGTACGGCATCAAACCCTTGATAACAGTGCGTTACGAACTCCGTTCTAGCACAACGCCAGTTGCTACAACGGAGGGAACCTCCGCAACGCACTGGCTCCTCTACAATACCTAATTTCGTTCAAAATCAAATAGTAATCCTATATCTGCTTTATGGGCAGTCGTCATCATTTTTTTCATACTTTTTCTTTCTAACGGTACAAGACAAAGAACTAAAAATGGTGGAAGCTGAAAGTAGTGTAAATATCGTAAATTATGGACGCTGCCAAACGCCTTGCTACTCTAAATCGCATCCGCAAACTTAGCCGCTTGATGGATACATCGATACGTATCCCTCTAACAGGTTTTCGCATTGGAATAGACCCAATTATTGGTTTAGTTCCGGGTGCTGGCGATTTAATCAGTACAGCATTTTCAGCTTACATCATATTTTTAGCTACCCGCTTTGGCATCCCACGTGAAGACTTAGCCAAAATGATCTTTAATGTTGGTTTGGAAACAGTCGTTGGTACTGTGCCTTTTCTCGGTGATTTATTTGATGCTTTCTATAAGTCCAATATTCGTAATTTGGCAATTTTGGAGCAACATTTGACAGTAGTTGAACCAGAACTCAAACAAGTGTCTGATGAGCTTTCCTCTGGTAAGTTCAGCCAAATTTAAGTTAGTTGCGATCGCATCCCTAATCTTGGCACTCCTGGCGGCTAGCAAAATCAAATATTTAAATCTAAGAGAGCCAAACGAATTTGTTCCATACGCCTGCGGTTGACACCAAGATCCGACTCTCCTACGCGAGATGCAGAGCGCAAATGAATTACTGACTCGTTGGGAGGTAAATAAAACTCTACGTCATCAACAAATTGGAAGATGCGGCTTTTAGAAAGAGCATGAATGTAATTAGGAGTCTGTTCTACAATTTCTGTGCGTGGTACAACACTAATAACTTTTAGTAAGATTTCTCTAGCTGCATTGCGGTCTAGATGATAAGTAATCGGGTTGATAGTATGTTTGGAATCTGCGTTTTGACTCACAACACAGTTATCTGAAGGCGGACAAGAACTAAGATGACCATTATCAACTCCTAAGCTAGAAGAGGCAGCCCAAGTAGCAGTAGGAAATATTAAACTACTAATCAAAGTTATGAGTATTGCAAAGATGATACTCCGTAATAATTGCTTTCGGAAGGTTTTTAGCAGATGTGACATGATAAATTAACTCCTCACGTTTAAATTATTTTCGGTAATTATTTGGATGAGCGTTGCGAGTTTTCGGTTCTGCTTTACACAATATCATCCATCCAACCGCATTCCGCGCTTATATTTAGCTAAGGCTACATCCCTCTACCACAGGAAGCTAGGGATATAGCTTCGCCGTAGTGCATGGTGTGAGAGTATTGACTATGGACTAATAGCTTAATGACTAAGATATAATGACCAACCAAACAATTCATGTTGTAGCTCGTTTTGTAGCTTTACCAGATAAAGTAGAACAACTCAAAACTTTATTATTGGGACTGATTGAACCAACAAAACTTGAAGCGGGTGCGATAAAATATGAACTTTTACAAAATCAATCAGATCCAACAGATTTTACTTTTGTAGAAGAGTGGGAATCTGCGGCAGCATTGGATAATCATTTAGCGTCACCCCATCTGCAAGCATCAATAGCCAAGCTAGAAGGATTAATAGCTGTGCCACCAGATATCCGTCGTTATTCTATTTCGACTGCGATTTCTTAGTATCCCACTGGTGGAATCTTGAAATGGTTATACACAGTGCGTTAGTTCTTTAATTCTTCTGGCTAGGACTTGATGGCGATCGCCTCCACCATTGCTCCATTCTTTACCAGACGCAGAACACGAATGCTTGAATGAGAGCAGCGATCGCTGTTTTCCAAATGTTCCTCTCTGTGAGACACTGCGACACTGCCTGAAAGCTTGATTTTCAGGAGGGCGAGTGCTTTAGATACGCGACACGAGCGCGTCATAACTTGCCGTAGACATTTAATTAGCTTAATTCCAGTTTTATCTTAAAAATCACTCATTACCTCAACAGAAGCGCAGAAACGATCGCTTCTGTGCAATCGAAAAGCGCTATTGTCGGGGTACAAGAATTATTGAATGCTATTAGCGAAGTCGTATCTGCCTCCGCGTTCAAGGGCGCGTTCGTAAGCAGGTCGTGCATGGATGCGTTCGATAAATTGCTTAATCTTGGGTCGGCTTGATATGAGTTCAGCTTCCATAGCGACTATTTCCAGAGGAAAACTCATCTGAATATCGGCAGCAGTGAATTCTTCGCCTACAAACCAGGTAGTCTTATGAAGTTCACCTTCTATGTAGTCAAAGTGAAGCTTGATTTGGGGCGCGATAAATGCGTCTTTTACGCTGCTGTTTGCTATCTCAAAACGGTTGAAGATGAGGTTCATTACCAGAGGTGGCATTGCAGACCCTTCGGCGTAATGCAGCCAATAGGTGTAGCGCAGATGCTCTGGCGTATCAGATGGTGGAATTAGCCGACTATTACCGTAGCGATCCACTATGTATTCGATGATAGCGCCCGATTCAGCAACAGTCTCTTCTCCATCTGTAATTACTGGTGACTTGCCGAGGGGATGGACTTCGCGCAGCGATGGCGGTGCTAGCATCGTCTTTTCATCGCGTTCGTAGAACTTAATTTCGTATTCGATACCTAATTCTTCAAGCAGCCATAGCACACGCTGCGATCGCGAGTTGTTGAGATGATGAACAACGATCATAATAGCTACTTTTTCACAATGGGGTTGATAGGAGTTTTTACTCATCTCAACCTATCATCAGTTCCCCCACTCTTCATCTATCTAGTGGTTTGTCTTCGCTCTTTAAGACAACTAGCTAAAACGTGACCAATAATTCAGATTTTCATTGACTATAAACCCACAATTATTAGTAGGGGTTGTACTCCATTCCCTGGTGATTCCAGCTTGGACTCGCAAGAATTGGCTGGTATCGGCTTTGTTGTGCCCAACGTTATGAAAGTTTGATGGTATAGATGAATACAGGAATAATCGAGTCTTACAGTAACGGGTTTTTAGAAGTTGTACCAGAGAGCGATTATTGGCAGATTGTAGCTATACACATCAATGGCCAAGCCTACTGCCCTACTCCTCAGCTTTATCGTTCAGAAAAAGTGGCATTAGCAAAAGCTACACAGATTTATGATTGGCTAGCTGTCCATGAAGGAGAAATTAGCGATGGGGCTTGTAACTGCACTGAATTGAAACTCATTCTATGGCAGCAATCGAAAGCTTTTTAGTTGACCTTGTAATAAATTTCATCACAATATCTAGCATTGTCTCAGATAGCCTAACTACAGCTTACATTTGAAACATTGCTATTTGGCACTACTAACCTTATAACTGCGTCAGCTATCTTGCAGCTAAATTACTGCATCAGTTTTTCTGGTGTAACAATTTAACATTTATATGGAATCAAATATAACCAATTAACCTCATTTAGTAAGCAGAAGTAATGACAACTCAGTTTTGGGAAAAAAGCAGAGAAATTAATGCGACTCCAAACAACTCATTTCCTTTGATCGCTCGAAGTTGGTGGCTTTTAAGGAAGCGTCTGCTGCCATTATTATGTCTGATATCATTTGTTGCGGTATTGCTGCTCAACAGCTTTGCCCCTGCCATTGCCCAACTACCCGCTCAACCTCGTCAGGAAATTCGGGGGGTGTGGTTGAGTGGTAACGACTTTAGCGTTTTCAGAAATCGCTCACAGGTGCTTGCAGCCATGAGCAAACTACGGCAGTTAAACTTTAATACTGTGTATCCCGTAGTCTGGAATGATGGTTACACACAATACCCCAGTGCCATCATGCAAAAAATGGGTATTCCCTTCTTCTTCAAGGGAACAGATGGGCAAGATGTGATTGCAGATATTATCAGCCAAGCCCGCAGAGAAGGTCTACTAGCGATACCCTGGTTTGAATTTGGTTTCATGGTTCCTCTGACTTCGGAACTTGCATCCCAGCATCCAGATTGGCTGACACAAAAGGGGGATGGAACTCAAACTTCAATTAGTGCTGCGGGTGAAGTAGCGTGGTTAAATCCCTTCCACCCCGAAGTGCAAAAGTTTATCAGGGAACTCGTTATGGAAGTTATTACTCAATACGATGCTGATGGGGTGCAATTTGACGATCATACGAGTTTACCCGTGGAGTTTGGTTATGATAAATACACGATTGGTCTATATACTCAAGAAACTGGCAATCCTCCTCCACCCAATCCCCAAGCCCAAGCATGGAAAAAATGGCGGGCAGATAAAATTACTGCATTCATGGTAGACCTCTACCAAACTGTGAAAGCCCGAAAACCGAATGCTATCTTCTCAGTTTCTCCCAATTACTATGATTTTGCTTACAAGCTGCAACTACAAGACTGGCTGAACTGGGTAAGGTTGGGTATTGTTGATGAGTTGGTTATGCAGGTATACCGTGATGATTTAGCAAGTTTTATTGCTCAAATTACCCGCCCAGAAATTTTAGAAACTCAACAAATCATTCCAACTGGTATCGGTATTATGGCAGGGTTACGAAATCGCCCAGTTTCCATAGCACGAATCCAATCCCAGGTAGAAGCAGTGCAACAACGCGGTTTAGGTATCGGCTTTTTCTACTACGAAAGCCTTTGGGATATCGCGCCAGAACCAGCAACGCAACGCCAGTCAGCATTTGCGGCTCTTTTTCCCAATTCAGCGTCGCGCGATATCTCTCAAAATACACCCCGCAAGCCAACTTTTAACACCATCAGCTTACCTTTGTATCCAAAACCTTCTCTTGGTCAACGTGTTCGCGGCTATTTTTTAGAAGTAGCGATCGCAGGTGGTCAACCAAAACGGGTCTTATTAGATACAGGGTCAGCAGGGCTGCGAGTTCCCAAAGAGTTTTTGGGTAATGCTCCGATCCAAAGTACAGGTCAAAATATCAAGGAGGTATTAAGTGATGGTACTATCCTAGAAGGGGAATTAGTTTATACTAATATCCGATTTGGTTTGCTTCCCGCCGCAGAACCTGTTCCCGTACAGATTGTTACTAGTCGCCAATGTACTGCTCAAAAACCAAAATGTTCCGCAAATAACGGTGTGCCATTTTCTGGTATTATTGGTGTTAACTATTTTGAAAAATCACTTCCCTATAACCCGTTGAGAAAATTACCAGGCAATCTGAGTAACGGATTTATAGTGGTTGGAAATGGTGGTAGTAATAACAATGGCAGCCTAATTCTCGGTTTAACTGCTGAAAATCAAGCAGGTTTCAAAATGGCTTCTTGGAGTCAACAACCTGAAATTAATGGTGTACTCGGTAATAGATGGGACTCTCGACTGAGCAAAGTTTGTTTAACTATTGCTGGGAGTTCTGCTAAAAATAATTGTAATGCCACAGCGATCGCTGATACCGGCACTATTAATGGTTTGACTGAATTCAAGTCAGCTTCTACAGCAGGAAAACTCAAACCAGGAGTATTAGGTTCAGCAAATGCTGTGAAAGTAGGAATTAATGGCATTTTTGATTACAGTTTGAAACCAGGAACCCGTGATGGATTTAATCGCTGGAATCTGAATATCTCGCCACAGTCAGAACTGCCTATATTTGTCAATACTGGAATTGCATTTTTTGATAAATACGATATCCTTTTTGACCAAATTAATGGGAAGCAGGGTTTTCGCAGTCGGCGGTAAAACTTAACACCTCATCATCAGTTAAATTTATCAACATCCAGAAGTGGCAGTTAACATTTATACATTACACTGTCGTTGTGGAATAGGATAAAGTCGAGCTTATAATTATGTCAGGTTAAACAATTGTCATTGCGAGTGCAACCTTCGCAATGACATATAGTAATTTGATACCAATTTAATGTGAAGTTGCAAATATCTCGATCCCCCTAAATCCCCCGATAAATTGGGGGACTTTGATAGATGTTTTTCCGGTTCCACCCTTAATAAGGGGAGCCAGCGCGGTCTTGGGGGTTTCCCCCATGAGCGACTGGCGTGGGCTAGGGGGGATCGAATTCTATGTAGCTTCATAAATAATTGGTAAGCTAAACCACATCTAGTTTGCATATCTAAAATTTTTATAACTCTTGTGGGGTGGGCATCTTGCCCGCCCTAATTATGCAATTTAAATGTGGAACAGCTTATGACGAGCATGATATTAGACCAATTCACGAAAATTCCGATCCATATAAATTAAAGAGCAAATTCAACTTTTCTTGAAGAAGATAACGCGATAGATAGTCCGTTAAACATCAGGCTGAAAGCTTCATATATACGGTCTATCATTTTAAAGAGGTGAATCTCTTGTTGATAATTGAGTTGTATCGTATTCAAATATAGTTGTATTTCGTTCTCAAAAATATCATGATTTTTCTCAGCACTAAGATGGTATTTGGAGAAATATTTAAGATTTGGTTTCCAGTTATTTTTTTCTAAAAAATCTGCAATACATTCAAAGAAAATATGACCAGCAGATTCTAAAGTCAGGATTAGAATAATTCTTTCGTAATCAGAAGTAGTGCGAAATACCTCTGACATCAGAAAAAATGTGGCATCACGCACAGCAGTATAAGGTTTGCTGTATAGAACTTGTAAGTTGGGTTGTTCAACATTCATTTCTTGGAGGTCATCTAAAAACCACTTTTCGTGTCCCATATCCTCCAGAAGATGTTGTTGAATCAATGTATAATATTTCTTGTCAGAAATTTGTAATAAATTTATTCTTAATAAATCCTGAAAAGACATTACCCAAAAACTAATATTGTGTGCAAGTCTGGCAAAATCGTCTAAATCATATTCACAGGTTTTTAAATTTTGAAAAAGATCGCTTTGAATTAATCTTTCCTGTTTTCGATAGAGATATTCTTGTATGGTATTCATCTTTTTTACATAGGGCTAGTATGTGATTATTGAAAAATTTCTGTACATCTGGTGGCACAGAAAATCAGAAGAGGTAGGTTAAGTAGCCGTTAAGGAGTTACTTAATTTACTCTCTGTCCAGAGTAAATTACTGATTTCAAGGTAAATTCTATTCCAATTAGCCAGATTGTAAATCTCCTATTAGTTAGTTGACAAAAAAGAAATAAAATGATGTGGACAGCTTTTTAGTATTTCCGTTATTCAGCACGTCATACCTTCTCTTCAGCCACCACAAAACCCCACTGCTCCCGGTTTTAGTGGCTGGGCTGACAGATTGGTGAAGTAAGAATGAAATTAGCTGAACCGACAGAAACTTAGTAAGCGATCGCTTTACCAAAAAAGTTAGCTCCCCATAACCATTTTTCTATCGTTCGGCTGATTAATTTTTCTAGACACCTAAGATAATAAGCAGGTATAAAATAGCCCAGAGAAAAACTCGTGGCTGAAGAATTAAAAAAAGGCGATAAAGTGAAGTAGAATCCAGCACAGGGTGAAATTACAAGTCTTTAACCGAATACGATATTATCTGTGGTTACGTTTGTTCGGCTTTTTTCTCTTAAGTGCTAGCTGCTGAAGTCGCTCAATTTCAGTTAATACATCTTCGGGCTTCGTTTCCATTTCTAAGTCAGCAAGCTCACTGTCTTCATCATTATTAATCCCCATTTTGTCTTGAATAGCATCAAGCATTTGCAATACTCGTGTGACTTCATGCTCTGTCAATAATGCAATTTGTAAATTTAAGTTGGCGCGATACTCACTTTCTTCACTGAGGCGGTTTTGACTAATTAACACAAATGTTGACAGAAAAATTGCTTCCAGCGATACCACCATTGTCAATAGTCCGTAGGGAAATGGATCGAACGGATGCACGCCAATTCTTCCCGTATTTAAAATAATCCAAGCTCCAAACCAGACTATATGTACATAAACAAAAACTATATGTCCTGAAAAGGAGGTAATCGTATCCGCAATTCGGTCTTGCAAGTTTCTTTTGTTAGCAGCCTGAAGCCGAAGACGGATGATAGTACGAATGTTCCGTTCTATGATTTTAGACAGTGCTGGATTATTGTCTTCATAGTCTAAGTATTTTTTTCCCTCTTCATTCATACCGCCTTGCTGCATAATTTTGATGTCCTGTTGTTAATAGCACCTTGAAAAAATTAGATTAACTAGCATACTTTGCTTGGTTAAATTCAAAATGCAATAATTCGGATTGTATTATAAACTAAAATGTTGGAGTTCCTGTGCCAGAGCTATTGCATTTTTGTGCCAAGACAATCAGTAAGCACCCTTTTTTGAGCAAAAATTTTGCAGGAGTACTCCAAATATCTGAATTACTATAGCCAATAGTATCTTCTTCGTATTTAATCTAATTGCAGATTTATTGAAACAGAACTAAATTCTTGCTTTTGTAGAATGAAACAGCCTTGCTTAAAAAGGTAGTTGCCAAAGGTGCGGGGATCTTATCCGAACCATTTGCGATCGCATTAATATTCAAGTTTCATCTTTTCATCTTAATGTATGCAGAAAAAAACTCGTTCAGTGCGAAGTAGATTAGGAAATCTGTGTTAATCTACGAACTGCGAACAAGTGGTTGGTAATGAGATATGCGATGTTTGGCAACAAGCCGCTCTGTATCTACGCATCCTCTATAAATATACTTTTTCAGCAACTTACCCACAATCGAAATACCTTGCTCAATTTCCTCTGGCGGGAGACAGAAAGTTAGACGCATCGCTGGATAACCCTGCTTATCGGGGAAAAACGCCGAACCGCACGCCAAGTATACATTTTGTGCAAAAGCTTCCTTACGAATTGTCCCAATCGGAATATCATCTGGTAACTGTACCCAGAGAAACAATCCACCCGTGGGAACTGTCCACCGGATTTCTTCAGGAAAATAACGCTCCAAAGCTTGCAACATAGTATTACGACTTTGCAGATTATCTGTGCGAAGTCGGCTGAGGTGACGGCGGTAATGTCCTGAAGCGAGATATTCGCTAACTATTGTTTGCGAAATACTGGATGTGTGCAAGTCGTGGAGTAACTTCCGCTCAATAATTGCTTGATAATGCTTACCTGTAACTACCATATAGCCAACTCGTAAACCAGGCATTAAAGTTTTAGAAAAAGTACTTAAATAAGTTACCAAATTATTTTTATCTAAAGCTTTAATTGGTGCTGGCACTGCATCAAAATTTATTCCTTCATAAGCATTATCTTCCAAAATATGACACTCATATTTTTCAGCTAATGCTAGTAATTGTTGACGATGATTTTGTGTTGTCGTCAATCCAGTCGGATTATGAAAAGTACTAATAGTATAAATTAATTTCGGGCGGTGGCTGTGGAGATATTGCTCTAATAAATCTAAATTCATTCCCTCCGCAGTCATGGGAATGCCAATAATCTTGGCTCCTAAGTTTTCTAAGATAGAAATTGCACCATAATAGGTGGGAGCTTCCACAATCACCCAATCACCAGGTTGGACATAATAACTCATAGCTAATGACAACCCTTGCTGAGAGCCATTAGTAATAATTAAATCCTCTGGAAAAACCTCTAATCCTTGATGTACTAACATTTGAGCAATTTGTCTGCACAGAGTTAGTTGTCCTTGAGGCATTTCATGGGGAAAGAAAATATCAGCATCATCTTGTCTTAGCGCTCGTCTAGCAATGAGGTTAATATCTTTTGGTGGACGAGGATAACCATAGCCAAAATTAATCATTCCTGGCTGTGTTTGTGCTTGCACCAGTGGAGTGTACATATCATAAAAAGAACACTTTTCTGGTTTTGTAATTATGACATTTTGGGCTGGAGCAAATTTAGATTCTAGATTGGTGCTTTTAAGAGAAATGCTGCTGACAAAATATCCTGAACCTTGACGAGCAGAAACAATCCCATCTGCTTCTAAAACGTTATATGCTTCTATAACCGTAAGTTTATTAACTTGTAAAGTGTCTGCCAGAGAGCGGATAGAAGGGAGGCGATCGCCATTTTTGAGTGCGCCAGATTTAATCAGATGACTGATGCGTTAGCGTAGCTCGCCGTAGGCATCGCGGATCTGTAAATAAATCGGTTTGTGTGACTGCCGTTCTAATAAAATGTTCATTTTGGCGCACTCGTCAATGACTAAATAATCATCAATACTGGCAATATAAACTATTTCTACCAACTTTACCTAGTACAGTTGAGAGTTTTTTGACTATACCAGTTGAAATGCAGCTTAACTGTACTAGATCAAATCTACCAAAACTGTACCTTCTCAGTTGCCAATTATTACGTGAAAGTAAAAGTAATAGTTCACTGTCGATCGGGTATTTTCACTATGAATAAATTTAATTTTTTGTTAAATTTACGAAAATATTGGCAACATTTTGTTACTTGGGTAGCAAGTGGCTCTGACCTCCAAGTGTGGCAGGAGTCAGACTGGCATGGTAACATTTCTTGTTGGCACGCCTACGATCCAATTACAGGGCGCTCTGCCTGTTTTGGTTCTGAAGAAGAAATACGAATTTGGATTGACAAGTGTTATTACAGATAAAATAATTTGCTAATCAATATGACAAATAGGCACTTCAGGACAATCGGAGACAATTCACTAGGACTTACGCAAAAACTCTCTGAAACTCTTATTTCTTTGTGTCCTTTGCGTCCTTTGCGGTTCGTTTTTTCATGACTTTGCATAAGTCCTGTTAAAAAAGTACTAGGAAACTTTACCAAATCCGCCTCCTCCAGGAGTTTCTATCACAAAAACATCCCCAGTCTTCATCTCTACTGTTGCTGTGCTGTCTAAATTCTCTTCAATTCCATTCTGACGTTGTATCCAGTTGCGTCCGACAATTCCGGCTTCCCCACCATTTAATCCAAAAGGAGGGATAATCCGATGTCCAGAGAGAATATTAGCTGTCATGGGTTCTAAAAAACGGATGCGGCGAACAACTCCATTCCCACCGGAATATTTTCCTTTACCACCGCTATCAGGACGAAGACTAAAGCTTTCTAAAAGTACAGGATAACGGGTTTCTAAAACTTCAGGATCGGTCAAGCGGGAGTTAGTCATGTGAGAATGAACGCCATCAGTTCCATCAAAATCAATTCCTGCTCCAGAACCGCCGCAGATAGTTTCATAATATTGATATTGCTCATTCCCAAAAGTGAAATTATTCATCGTCCCTTGAGAAGCAGCCATGACACCCAAAGCGCCATATAAAGCATCAACAATAGTTTGAGAAGTTTCTACATTACCCGCGACTACTGCGGCTGGATAGGTTGGGTTGAGCATACAACCAACCGGGATAATAATTTCTAGAGGATTAAGACACCCGGCATTGAGAGGAATATTATCATCAACCAAAGTCCGAAAGACATATAAGACTGCTGCTTGAGTTACAGCTTTAGGAGCATTAAAATTACTATTTAGTTGTTGAGAAGTTCCAGTAAAATCGATGGTTGCACTGCGGCTTTCTTGATGAATTGTAACTTTTACTTTAATTATTGCTCCATTATCCATTTCATAAATAAATGAGCCATCCTTGAGAACTGCGATCGCACGTCTCACAGACTCTTCAGCATTAGCTTGCACAAATGTCATATAAGCTTGAACAGGATCAATTCCGTATTGTGCAACCATTTTAGAAAGTTCTTTAACTCCCAGTTCATTTGCAGCAATTTGGGCTTTGAAATCGGCTAGATTTTGGTCAGGTTTACGAGCAGGATAAGTATGATTTGAGAGGTGCTGTCTGACTACGGTTTCTCGAAAATTTCCCTCTTCAACTAAGAGAAAATTATCAAAAAGAATTCCTTCTTCTTCTACTGTGGTGCTGTGAGGAGGCATTGAACCGGGGGTAATTCCACCAATATCTGCTTGGTGTCCGCGAGAAGCAACGTAGAATAGTGCAGAATTTTCTCCACTTTCTAGAAAAACAGGGGTAATTGCAGTTACGTCAGGAAGATGTGTACCGCCGTTATAGGGATTATTTGATAGATAGACATTTCCCGGTTTTAGGGTATCACCTTTATCATTAATTAAACTGCGGACACTTTCGCTCATTGAGCCTAAATGTACAGGAATATGGGGGGCGTTAGCAACTAGTAATCCAGAAGAATCAAAGATCGCGCAGGAGAAATCTAACCTTTCTTTGATATTGACAGATGTTGCTGTATTTTGGAGAACAATCCCCATTTGCTCGGCGATAAATTGATAGAGATTTTTGAATATTTCTAAGCGAACGGGATCGGGTTGAGATGTTGTGTACATTTTAATTCCTATTTATTTAAATTCAATGAATTGCTCGATATTTGCTCATGTAACTTAGGTTAAGTAGAGTGCAACCCAACACAAAACTTGATGAATGTTGGGTGTCACTTCACACTGCTCCCCGATGCAAGCTACAACTCAATCTACCAATTCGGGTAGTTTTCAACTCAAAAATGTGTTGAGATTATCATGTTCTCGACCTATAAACCTCATACATTAAGAGGCTACCTGCGACAGCAAGATTGAGAGAATCAACCGCACCTACCATCGGAATCCGAACAAGATGCTGGCATAAGTCTCGCTGTTCTGGAGTTAAACCTTGGCGCTCCTCACCGAGGAAAAGAAGAGTAGAATTGGGATAATTAAACTGATGAAATTCAGCTATTCCATCTGGTGAAGCACCGATGACAGGACAGCAGTGGTTGCGTACCCAATGACGGAGCGCAGAGAAGCTTGTCCGTACAAACTTCTGGTTAAAAAGCGAACCCATAGATGCGCGAATAACATCAGGAGCAAAGGGATCTATGCTTTCTTTGATGAAGATAAACCCAGCACCTCCAACAGCTTCTGATGTGCGAATCAAGGTTCCGAGGTTTCCTGGTGAGCGAACAGTTTCAACAGCCACCCAGCACAAACTAGGTTGTGGCGAAACATCACCCAGCTTGAACCAACGCTGACGAACAATTGCACCAACACCAGAAGCACGTTCACTCTGGGAAACACGTCGAAACTGTTCGGGTGTAAGGCTGATGCAAGGAACCCCAGAACGCCGAGATTGCCGAACTAACTTCCGTGCTAGAGGTGCTGTGAGCAGTTTCTCACTAAATGCGATCGCCGAAATCTCAAAACCGTTGTCAATTACCTTGACAAAGTTACGCACACCCTCGATGTAAAACAGTCCAGAGGCGTTCCGATATGCGCGGTCAAATTGGAGCCTTTTAATCTCGGTTAGTGTAGCCTCAACGTCTAACCGTTCATGGCTGGAACTATTAACACCAGCCATCCTCCTTTAGCAGAGCTACTTGGCTCTCTACATAGAAAATTTGAATTAGCATGAGATATTGCGGAAACTATACCGCAGACATCAACTTCATTGCTATAAATCTTAGCACACGCTTATTCTAAGTCGGTAGATACTTGAGATTTTATTTTAATATCTATACACAACCAACTGAAAGTTCGTAAGTTTGCTTAATGAGATTAAACCTAAAATCTCTATACAAAACGTTGCAAAATTAAATGATTACGTTGAGTTAATCTTGCGTTCCAATTAGGTTCAACTACAATCGTGCTAATTTTTTCAACAACGATCGCAGGCCCATTAATGCTATCTTCTGGTTGTAAATCTTCCCGTCGATAAACAGGGGTTTCATGCCATCTATCATTACTAAACATTCTTACTGTCTCAACAGATGTAGGAGTTTCATCTAAAGGGCGACTCCGAATAATTAAGGGTTCTTCTGGAGTATCCATTTTCTGAATTACTTCTACTGAGACTGATTCCACAATTAAGGTTTTATCTAATTGAATGAAACCATAACGAGATTTATGTTCATGCTCAAATTCTTGCCGCATCAATACTACATTATCGGCAAAGTTAACCGTTAAGGTAGAGTTAGTTCCTTCGTATTTTAAGTTAACTTTCCGGACTATCTTTACTTCACTATGCAATTTATCTATTTCATTTCTAGCTGGAGTTTCTAAATATTCCATTAACTGCTGTAATTTAGGAATTAATGCTTGGGTTAAATGCTGTTCTACTCCCCCTTCTCTAATCGCTCTAATATCAGCTAATCCCATGCCATAAGCAGAGAGAACACCAGCATAAGGGTGAAGAAATATTTTTTTCATGCCCAAGATATCAGCAATTAAACAAGCAACTTGCCCCCCTGCGCCGCCAAAACAACAAAGCACATATTGGCTGACATCATAACCCCGTTGCAGACTGATTTTTTTAATTGCGTTCGCCATGTTTTCTACTGCGATCGCAATAAATCCAGCAGCTACCGCTTCGGGAGTACAATCATTTAATGTCGCGCCTTGAATATCTTGGGCTAATTGGGTAAATTGCCGAATGACAGTATCTTTATCTAAAGGTAAATTGCCATCAATTCCAAAAACTGAGGGAAAATATTGTGGGTGAATTTTGCCTAACATTACATTGGCATCAGTAACTGTTAATGGGCCGCCACGTCGATAACAAGCAGGCCCGGGATTAGAACCAGCAGATTGAGGGCCGACACGATAACTAGAACCATCAAAAAAGAGAATTGAACCGCCTCCAGCCGCAATAGTATTAATTGCTAATACGGGAACTCGCATCCGCGCCCCAGCAATTTCCGAATCTAGTTGTCGTTCGTATTCTCCTTTAAAGTGGGCGACATCTGTACTTGTTCCTCCCATATCAAAGGTAATAACTGATTCAAAACCTGCTCTTTTACTAGTCTGAACTGCGCCGACAATACCACCAGCCGGGCCGCTTAAAATACTATCTTTGCCTTGAAATTGTTCGGCTGCAACTAAACCGCCGTCAGATTTCATGAACATTAATTTTACTCCAGGTAACTGACTCGCTATCTGGTTGACATAGCGGCGGAGAATCGGAGTTAAATAAGCATCAACTACTGTTGTATCTCCTCGGCTGACTAATTTCATTAAAGGACTAACTTGATGAGATACAGATATTTGTGTAAAACCGATTTCTTGGGCAATTTGGGATATTTGTTGTTCGTGATTAGGATAGCGATCGCTGTGCATAAAAACAATAGCGCAACTCCGAATTCCTATTTTGAAAAATGCTTGTAATTCCTTTTCTGCTTGTTGAATATCTACAGGAATTAATTCATTTCCATGAGCATCATAACGTTCGTTAATCTCAATTACCTGTTCATAAAGCATAGTTGGTAAAATTATCTGACGGGCAAAGATGTTAGGACGGTTTTGGTAGCCAATTCGCAGCGCATCTTTAAACCCTTTGGTGATGAGAAGAACAACTCTATCTCCTTTCCGTTCTAACAGTGCATTTGTTGCTACTGTTGTCCCCATTTTTATAACTTCTATTACTTCAGGAGGAATGGGTTCGTTGTCGGAAAAACCTATAATATCTCGTATACCTTGAATAGCTGCATCTTGATATTGTTCGGGATTTTCTGAAAGCAGTTTATAAACTATAATCCATTGCTGATTAGGCAGAGAAACAATTAAAAAACGTTCAGGATATCTTGAGAGTCTGTCTATAATTACCTGATTATTAGTAACGGCAACAATATCTGTGAATGTACCACCGCGATCGGCAAAAACTTTCAACATGATTCTGTTTCCTGTATTGGCTTTGTCGGTCGTATCATCCGGGAGCATCTCAATTTAGCAAAAATATACAGAACTGACGCAAAAACCCTTTTAAATCGTTTTCCCTTGTGTCCTCCCCTGCGGGAAGCCGCTCCGCGTCTATGTGTCCTTTGCGATTCGTTTTTTATCCTCCGGGGTAAGTCAAAATTCCGTATGTAAATGAAACTTGCACATTTGGGATGCTCCCTATCATCCAGTATAAATTTAGTTGTGGAACCTGTTACAGATAAGACTAGACTCAGCATTCCGGTCAAAATTCTGAGATTAGGGATTGCCTTGGTGAACCACTTATGCGGTAAGTCTAATTGATAGACTCCCTTTTTCTTATCGTTGGGATTTAAGGCTGGAAGTGGCTAACGTGCATGTTCGCACCAGAGGATGAGTTGAAACTACTCATCCATTTGGAGAGATGATATTGCTCAATGCGATCGCTAAAAGTATTGCTCAAAAATTGTAATAATATTTAACATGAGTCTAGGTTGTGTAATTTAGATTAACTATTGCAGAGAAATTCTCTCAGAGTTAGTAGAATGACAAATACAACGAGGCAACTATTTTATGGATTAGTTACTCTAGAACTGTAGACTACGTTTTCAGTTCTGAGTTATTTCCGTATTTTGCCTCTGAGGCATACTAATCAAGACTACACCAAATCCTTCATTAAGAGCTCCCACAAATCATAATGCCTGTGATTGAGAAGAAAAGAACTCGCGATCTGCCCCAAATTAACGAACGAATTCGTTTCCCGAAAATTCGGGTAATTGATACTGACGGTGCCCAACTGGGAATTATGCCCCCACAAGAAGCACTACAACTAGCAGAAGAAAAAGAGTTAGATTTGGTGCTTATAAGTGACAAAGCTGACCCGCCAGTTTGTCGGATTATGGACTACGGGAAATATAAGTTTGAGCAGGAGAAAAAGGCGCGGGAAGCCCGGAAAAAGCAGCACACGGCTGATGTCAAAGAAGTTAAGATGCGCTACAAAATAGAAGAACACGACTACAACGTGCGTGTTAAGCAAGCAGAGCGCTTTTTGAAAGATGGCGATAAAGTCAAAGCGACTGTGATGTTCCGGGGTCGAGAAATTCAACACAGCGACCTAGCAGAAGAATTGCTCAAGCGAATGGCAACGGATTTGGAGCCTTATGGCGAGCTTCAACAAGCGCCTAAAAAAGAAGGGCGAAACATGATGATGCTCATCTCGCCCAAAAAATAATCCTCTAACTGTTGAATAGACCAAGTTTGAAAAACCCCCGGCTATAAGTCAGGGGTTTTTTCGTTGGGATGCAAGATGCGCCCAAAACTTTAAAGTCATTTAAATTTATCTAAAATCGATAGTCCTGAAGGCTGAGTGGGAAACATAATACTAAGTTACTCAGGACTTTTGCTATTTCCAGGGGACGCGGGAGACAAGGGGACAAGGG